>CAYOOH010000028.1:0-11249 GCA_964405545.1 uncultured Candidatus Saccharimonadales bacterium
ATCATCTGCGAGTCATTCAACCCAAACCGCTCCACCCCATGCTCATCCAAAAACCGCTCCAGGCGGGACGTATCTGGCAAGTTGCCATTATGGGCAAACGCAATACCCAACTCCTCATCAATCGCCGGCTGTAAATGCGCTCCATCCTGCCCGCCGCTCGTCGCATATCGGTTATGACCAATAGCCATCCGGGACCTCAGCTCATCCAAGTCCTCCGGTCCCAATGCCTGCGCCACCAACCCGCCACCTCCCCGTCTCCGAATCCGCCCCTCCACCACGCTGGCAATCCCGGCGCTCTCCTGCCCTCGGTGCTGCAACGCAAACAACCCATAATACGTCGCCCGCGCTGCATAAGCACTCGCGGTCATAATCCCAAACACCCCGCACTTCTCGGTCAAATCCTCCACCGCATCCTCCACTCGGCACCCTGCCGTGACCTCCATCGTAGGCCACCCCGCCCCCACTCGCAATCCCTGTCTATTGCCAAAGAACAAGAAAAGTGCTATTATAATAATCACTCTCCCTCCAACCGTACGGAGATGCCCATGTTTCCACGCCGACCCTTACCCGAACCCAGCTACGACCGCCTCGTCCTTGGCGGCGCCTACCACATCGGCGCCGTCAAGATCCAGCCGCACAGCTGCTGGACACTGTTGCGCTATGGTTATCCCCTGCAAGCGCTCCAGCGCCTCCTCGGCCAGTAGCCCACTCACGGCAGGCAGGACCGACCTCACAAGTCGACCTGCCTGCCACCCTCAACCGCCTTCCAATCCCCAAAAATCCAGCTCCTATACCACCCCAAAGCTCAAAGCTTCCCTTGAGCCCTCAGGTAGGCGCGGCGCACCCAAAGGGAGCGCCGCTAATAATCCACACTAGCGCCGACCAGCAAACCTAGCCGCCAACTCACGCAGTGCTTCAGAACTGACCTCGCCAGTCATCGGCCTAGTCAAAACCTCCTCCGCTTGAGCTATGACAGCCTCTGCGGATTCGATCCACACGTAAATGTCCCGGAGGTAATAAGGAATCACCCCGTAGGCCACTTCATACAACCGCGAGACCAACTTCGGGTCATCCAATATCTCATGACGGTTATCTTCGTACAACGCCTCTGCGGCCCGCTGGAGCTCCATAGCCTTGGCTACTGCCTCAGCTTGTTTCCGCTCCAACTCCACCTCACGCGCGCGGCGCTCAGCTTCTGCCTCGGCCTGACGACGACGCCGCACGATCCACTCGCGCACCGCCTCGACATTCGTAAACTGCTCGTCATAGAACGACCCAGGAACAACCAGGCGCATGGGTCGCCCACAGGGCAACGTCAGGGCCTCGTCGGCCACACCGTCCCAGTCACCAGACTCAACCTCTTCTACAGTCAAACGAATCGTAGGGGCAAGGCCCTGCCGATATACAACGGCATAGTCACGACCCAACAGCCGTACCGACCGAGGACTCAGTCGGTCAACCTCGTCGCGAACCGCCGCCGGCGCCAGCTCGTCCAGATCCAGCTCGAGGCCGAACCTGTCCAAGTCCTCACGGCACGCAGCTTCCATAACCCTACCAGCGTAAAACGCCTCCAGGGCAAGACTGCTCATGGACTGGACCATTCCGCCGGAACGAGCGGCCAAGTCATCGAGCTGCTGCAACACCCTTAAGTTATGCAGCTCAGCCGGATGCCCAGTCGTACCGCTCACCAAAGCCACGACAACCGCGGCAGTTGACTCAAGACCCTTGGGCGCAACCACCACCTTCGAGCCAATATCGTGTCCGTTAAAAATCGTTACTTCATCTGCCACCACACATCCGCGCACCGCATCGAAGCGATAACCCCGGACTGCCGTAGACAGCAACTGTGGCGCAACCTCAGCCAGCCAGGCCGGCTCTACTCGAGTAGCCAACCGGACAAGGTTCACAATTCGAGAGCCATTGCGACCCTTAACTTCCAGGTCCCAGGGTAGCCCCACCAGCCAGTGGCTATTATCACCCACCCAACTGGTACGAGCCGCAACTACTGATTGATCGTTCAACTGACGAAACTGGCCGTCATTATCGCAATACGATCCTCCAATATACTGGTACAAATGATCAACCAAACCGGCACAGACAGCCTTCAGAATTGACCCTCGGTCACCCGATGAGCCAAAAACGATCTTGCCGCGAAGGGCCTGGGCCAAATTACGACGCTTCTCCCTAGCCTGAAAGTAAGCTTTGACAAAAATTCCCGACTTATACATATCATCTTTGCTCAAGTTCGCAGCCGCACGGTACACCGCTAGCTGGGCCATCACATCAGACGATTCTTCATCAGGACAAAAAAGCTTCGTCCAAACCGGCTTCGCCGGCATCGGAATATCGTTGATCTTAATACGGTGGGCGGTAATCCCTCCTTGCTCCAGAATGGCGGCGATATCCAAGACATCGTCCACCACCCCAAGCCGCTCGGCTTCGATTACCATGCGTCCGTATTGAACCGAAATCGGCAGCTTAGCCACGCGGCGGCCAATCGCCGTTACCGCGCCGTCAATCGTCATGCAGCCAAGCGCCACCAGCGCCTGACGAGCAGCATGAATCTTCTTGAAGTCCGGCTGGTGAAAAAACTCCAGCTCCTCAGCGTCAATACCAACTTCTGCCAGTCGCAGAACTGTCTGGTCCAGCCGAACCCGGTCAATCTCGGCCACCGGAAACTCCGGCACATTGATCACCGGGGCGTGACTGATGTAAACGCCCGGCCGAGTCCGGCCGGCGCGGCCCTTGCGCTGCCGCTGATCAGCGCGCGAAATCGGACACAGATACAGCCCTTCGACGCCGTCCGCCAGATCAACCCGACGCTCCATACCGCTATCAACCACGGCATCAATGTCGGGAATCGTCACGCTAGTCTGAGCGATATTCGTTGCGATCACGCACTTCGGCACGCTATACGACCGAAAACACGCAGCCTGCTCCTCGGCAGACAACTCGCCGTGCAGAGGCAAGATCACCGCTGCCAAACCTTCAATATTTCTCAGGTCGGCCGCTAGGTCACCGATCTCCCTCTTGCCAGGCAAGAATACCAGTACGTTACGGCCCTGCCTTAGCAGGCCAGCCGCGTCGTCAACTAAGTCCCCTTGGGGCTGAAGCTCCTCAACCGGATACATCCGGCCAGGCACATCAATGATCGGCGCGCCGCCAAAGTACGAGCTCAGTCGCTCGGCCTCCAGCGTTGCACTCATCAGCACCAGCTTAAACGACGCGACCGAACTCTCGACCTGACGCTTCGCCCAAGCAACCAACACCTCAATGTTGAGGTTCCACTCGTGGACTTCATCGATCACCAAGACAGTATGCCTGCCCGCTCCCACCAGTTCACGCACAAGCGCCAAACCGTCGGTCACAAACAAGCAGCGGGTTGAAACACAATCTTTCCGCTCGTAAGCGGTCCTATAGCCGACCACCCCCCCAAAGGGACTGCCGTACTCTTCGGCCACCCGAGCGGCGACCGTACGAGCCGCCAATCGGCGCGGCTGAGTCACCAGGATACGGTAGCCCGCCTCCAGGAGGTACTGCGGCACCTGGGTACTCTTACCCGCGCCAGTCTCAGCCGTCACGATCACAACCGGGTGGTCTGCAACCGCCCGAACAATCTCGTCACGAAACGAAAAAACTGGCAATACAACATTCGACATTTCAAGTCCTCAAAGTCGGGTGGTCGTTTGACCCAGCGCCTACTGGCCACTGTTCCTCCCGCCCCGGCGCACCGTTTCTAGCGGCACGACTTCCGTACGGCTTATGGATTCACCGTCCAGCTCCTTGAGGTAGGAAACCCTCGATACGGTTTTCAAAAAACAGCTGCGACACCGGCCAATCAGGCGGTTCGCAGTTCGTATCTTTTTATCATAAAAACAAATTTTTTACAAGGTCGCGCACAAATTGGTACCAAATAACCTGCTGCACACCACCGTCTCCTTCCCAACACGCCACAGGCCCTGGCAAGAAAAATCGCCAGGGCCCAAATAGTAAACACGCTCACCGCCTGCGGATATACCACTCCGGCGGCACTTGCGAAATCGTACCCGGCCGAATCAATCCCTCGTCAGACAACCAATAGGCGTGAGAGTTCCAAAACACCTCCGGCTGGCCAATCGGCCAACCCCGAACCGCCCTCATCCACGGCAGCGGCGGCCGTAATGGGCCGGAGTAAACCGACACAAGTAGCGGTTTGTAGATACTGCCCAACAGGGTGACCGTCAGCAAGTCTGTTCGTGGCTCACCGCCTTGAAGCCGGTAGAAAGGGCTCAAACCCGGCCTCAAAGCCTTGTGATGAGCATGAACCCCCCATATCACCGCGGCTCCACGCGGCACACTCACAACAAGAGTCACCAGATCGGGCCGATCCAAACGCACCGTCACAGACCGTCTGTCCTTACCTTCCCAAGGCGAAATCATATCCAGCGCCCGCTGGACCAACGGCCCATACTTGCCAGATTGCTGAAATTGTTCCGGCACATTCGCCCACGAAGAGATACGCACCTCTCTCCCGCGATACATCCACTTCACAACTACTCCTGTCGGTAGAATCCAACCAGCAAGCCTCATGATAATACCGGCAAATCCCCGTTCACTCAAGCACCCAAAAAAGACCCTTCTCGGGTCTTTTTGGTCCTTTCGATTATGTTTCCGCCCCGCCACCTCCGTGCCGGCGCTGGCAACGACTTCAGGGGCGCGGTCAATCCGCTCCTACACTCTTACCGCAAATAATCCCGCAGCTTCTTGCTCTCCCGATGCTTACGCAGCTTAGCCAACGCCTTAGCCTCAATCTGGCGAATGCGCTCGCGCGTCACCCCAAACTCCTGCCCCACCTCTTCGAGCGTGTGGCTGCGCCCATCCTCCAGCCCAAACCGCATCCGCAAAATCTTTTGCTCCCGCGGCGTCAGCAGCTGCAGCACCGCGTTCACATGCTCCTTCAGTAGCTGATGCGTCGCCGCCTCTTCCGGCGTCAGCGAGTCCTCGTCAGCAATAAAGTCGCCCAGCTGAGAGTCCTCTTCCTCGCCCACCGGCGCTTCCAGAGACACAATGTCCTGTTTGATCTTTAAGATGTGGTTGACCTTCTCAACCTCCATCTCCATCTCAGCCGCAATCTCCTCCGGCAGTGGCTCGCGTCCCAGCTCCTGCACGAGGCGCCTTTGCGTCCGGATCAGCTTGTTGATCGTTTCCACCATGTGGACCGGAATCCGAATCGTCCGCGCCTGATCCGCAATCGCCCGCGTAATCGCCTGACGAATCCACCACGTCGCATACGTCGAAAACTTATAACCCTTGGTGTAATCAAATTTCTCCACCGCCCGCAGCAAGCCCGTATTGCCCTCCTGGATCAGGTCTAATAGGTCCAATCCACGCCCGATATACTTCTTGGCAATCGATACCACAAGCCGCATATTAGCCTCAGCCATCGCGTCCTTGGCCGCCTTGTCGCCAGCCTCGATCCGCTTAGCCAGCGTCACCTCCTGCTCACCCGTCAAAAGCGGGATCTTGCCAATCTCACGCAAATACAGCCGCACCGAGTCATCCGCGATATCCTTGATGTAATCATCGCTCGTCTCGGCCACTTCGCCGTCTTCGTCATCCTTGTCCCAGATCAGCGCGTCCTTCTGGTCGGTAATCTCAATCCCCTGCTCCAGCAGCACAGCATACAGCTCATCCAGCTCTTCCAGGTTCTCTTCTGCCTCAGGCAAGACGCCGGCAATCTCCTGCTGCGTCACGTACCCTTGCTCCTTGCCTTTGGTAATCAAACGCTCAATCTCGGGCGAATACCCGCTTGATCGTTCCAAAGTCTCGTCATCTACTGCTTTTTTGGCCAAACTTACCTCCTCATGTCACAAACACACGTCGCCCTCATCTCAAGCTCGTGCTGTGGTCAATATTATATCTAAATTATGTCTAAAATATTGTCCGGCCAAAAGATGCAGCCTCACACCAGATCGCAGTCGCGTAATCTGCAGCTTGCAGGTCATGAGCCCGAACCTGCTCATTCATACCAACCTATCTTATCAAATATCGCCGGCTTAGTCAAAAACCCGCCCCTCACCCAACAAAACGGTACGGCTTTTCGGATCCCCATTAAAAAACGAGGCCCGGAAAACCGGGTTAGTGGTCGGGCCAATAGCCGTTCCAACCTCGTTTTCCGAGCTAGTTTGTCGCGCCCAGATAGGCGTTAAACTGTGCAGGGGTCAGTGTCAAATCGACCACTGTAATGTGGGCCTGAAGATATGCCCCCAATCCCTTATTCTGAATCCCCGACCATTCGCGGGCCGTAGAAATGTTGGGAAATTCGAAGACGTGACGCTCATTTAGCGTCCAGGCACTGCCGGTCCGCTTGACCACGCTTCCGTCAAAGAACGGGATCTGCTTCTCCGCTGCGTCATCCGTAGTAAATGCCGCAGTTGCCGGGCCAGTCTGCTGATGAAACTTCACATGATCAACCGGTATCACCAGGATATAGCTGATGCCCGCATTGTCAATTTCCATGCGCACGGACGTCATCGGCTCCACGCGGCCATTAAGCTGAGCACCGCCTCCAATCAAGAAGAAACTGGCCTGACCCGCTAGGCTACCAGCTGAGCCGTCAACCGGAGCCCCGAGGCGCAAGGGGTAGGCCTTGCCGGCCTCAAACCCCCACCCTTCCTCAAGAACGTAGTTGACAGTCGGCTGATATGTGCTCCGCCCGTAAGTGGCCATGTAGGACAAAACCACCACAACCACATACACCACCACAATGCCAGCGATCGCCTTGACGATCTTCAGCAAATAACTCAAGGTAACTCCCCTCAAACAAAGCCAGTGAACCCTGGCCTGTTCGCCGACTATACAACATGCCGTCTCATATGTCCATATTCCTCGCCCACCCCACCAGCTACCGGCTAAAACCCGCCCAACCGTCCATTTCTTTAAGCCTCACCCCGGATAATCCCCTGAAACTCATCCATTAACCTCGCCACCGCCTCCTTATCACCCACCTCCTCAGCCTCCCTAATCTCGACTCCCAGCTCTTTTTTACGCGCCGCATTCCCGGCCAGCAACACCTTATGCGCCAACTCAAACCCCTCCTGCGCCAGCGCCGCCTCACTCAAGCCCGTAAATTCATTCTCGGCAATCAAGAGCAGTTGCTTGGCATAAACCGCAAACTCACCCAGCTTATCTGCCACCACACCCCCAGACTCGCTGCCATCAGCCATTCGCACCGCCTCAAACACCGCCCGCCGCGCCGGCGCCGAAAAGTGCTCCGGCCGCAAATCTTCCAGCGCTACCCGGGTCAAAGCGTGCGACAACCCCAGGCCCAACAACAGCTCTTCCAGCTGTCGCCTCGCCGTCGGCTTACCCTCGGCTTGCACCACCGCTCGCCGGGCAGCCTCCGCCCCCCGGTAAGTTGGCTCGTTGGCTCGCGCCTTGAGCGGCTCCGGCTGTTGCGTTACCTTAATCCGCACAGCCTCCTCAGCTACCCCCACCCGCTCAGCCAGCAAGCTCACATAATGCGCCTGCTCCACCGGATCTCCTAGCCGCTGCAAGTTAGCTGCCAGCCGATCCGTGTACTGGCGCTTGCCCACCGCCGACGTTAGGTCATAACCCTTTTCAAACTGGTCAAACAAATAATCCACGATGTATTTTGCCTCCGCAATCGCCACCCGCCACGCCTCCACATCAGCCCGCACTAGCTCATCCGCATCTTTAACCCCCTCGGGCAGCTCCACCATCCGCAAGGTCAAACCCAGCTTTTGCCCCATCTCAATCGCCCGCTCCGTCGCCGCGATCCCCGCCCGATCGGCGTCAAATGCCAGCTTTATATTCTTTGTTAGTTTACTCAAGGTCCGCAAGTGCTCCAGCGTTAGAGCCGTCCCGCTCGTCGCCACCACCTGCTTCACCCCCGCCTGATGACTCGCCACCACATCCATCTGACCCTCCACCAGCACCACCTCGTCCCTAGACCGAATTGCCTCTTTTGCCAAATGCAAACCATAAATCACACTGCTCTTATCAAAGATCGGCGTCTGCGGCGTATTTAGATACTTTGGTACCCCATCATCCAGAACCCGCCCCGTAAACCCAACCGGCCGCCCCTCTCGATCACAAATCGCAAACATCACCCGACCACGAAACGTATCATATATGGTGTTACGACCCGACTTTTGGCCAGCCAGCCCTGCCTGCATCAGCTCTTTGGCCAAAAACCCCCGCTTCATCAAAAATCCCGTCAGCGCCTCCCACGAATCCGGCGCATACCCAATCATAAACTCCCGGATCGTCTCTTTCCCGAGCGCCCGCTTCTTCATCACATACTCCAACGCCTTCGGATTCTGCACCAAGCTAGCCTGAAAATACTTGATCGCCAGTTCATGCGCCGCCACTAGCCGCTCCCGCAATTTCTTGGCCGCGCCCCCATCACCCGCTCCCCGCTCCTTTAACTCCACGCCGGCCTTGCGCGCCAGCATCTCCAGCGCCTCTCGAAAATCCACCCCCTCCATCTTCATCACAAAATTAAAAATATCCCCGCCCTCACCACAGCCAAAACAATGATAAATCCCCTTCTCGGGACTCACCATAAAACTAGCCGATTTCTCATCATGAAACGGACACGGCGCCTTCAAGTTGCGCCCAGCCTGCTTCAACGGTACATACGCGCCCACGACCTCAGCAATCTCCAACCGCGCCTTTACCTCTGCAACTTCGTCCATAACTCCATTATACCTGATACAGCGAACAAAAAACGAAGCACCAGGTCCGTCGTGATTCTCCCCTGGCCTCCTGCGCTCTGCTCGCCTCTGCGTCCCGCAGAACCCGATAAGCAATAAATGCCGAACTTATCGGGTGAGAAGAGCAAGTGCAGGAGGCCAGGGGAGAGTCACCCGCCTCGAAGGCCCCTCCCCGGACTCTGCTCGCCTCTGCGTCCCAGGCAAAAAACCGTCAGCCCAGACTACTCCACGTCGTAGCCACCCTACTCCTCGCCACCAATCGAGCTGTCTGACCAACCGTCCGCCCCGCCAGTTCAAGGTCACCAACAAAATGCTCGATATCCTGCTCACGGTGACCGTCAATCCCATAAGTGGCCGCACACCCCGTCCGCGCCGCCATTCCGCTCAACACGGACTGCGCTCGCTGAGCCGCCGAGTTCAGGGGATTACCCATAATCTCTACCCCATCAATCCGCCCTTCCCGCACCAACCCCTCCAGCATCGCCGGGCCAATCTTGCGCTCCACCGTATACCAATGGGCCATCACCGCCACCCCACCCGCTCCCCGAATCAACGCTACCGCCGCATCCAGATCAATCGAATACAAATAATCAACATATACTCCCGAGATAAATGCATCCTCGCTCAAGAACAACCGATACGGATAATCGCTGACGGGCCGCTCCAGCATCCGGGCATACTCCATCGCCACCGCCGCGCTCTTAACCGCCTCCGCCTGCATCTGCGCCCGCAGGCCCTCTATAATCTCGGCGTTCTCTGGATGAGCCGTAAGCGCCCGCACAATATGCGGCCTGCCCACCGTCTCACCCCCACTAGCCGCCAGACAATCTTCCACGCTCACCACAAAACCCAAACCCCGCAAGTTCGCCACCATCCGCTCCATCCGCTCCGTCCGTGCCACCTGAGCTCGCCGGCAATGCTCCCGCAGCGCAACATTAGTTGGATCTGTAAACAGCCCCAAAATGTGCAAGCTGCTCGTTGCCCCGCCCCCCAACTCCTGGGGCAGCCCGCTCGAAATTTCGCACCCCACCAGCCATTTTACCGGCCCTCCCCCAGCCGTGTAGGCCCTAAACGCCGCCACGTCAGCCTCACTCGGCAGCATATCGTGGTCCGTAAACGCCACCACTCCCACGCCACACCGCTCTGCCGTCGCCAAGACCTCGGCGTACGACTGCGTCCCGTCCGAGGCTGTAGTGTGATTGTGGAGCGATTCGTAGCGCAGCATATCCGTCATCTTACCGGTCCGCTACTCGATAGACAAACTTAAGCCCCGACCAATCCTCGCTCACCGCCGCTACCTTTATATCCACCAACCCCGCCGCCAAACCGATCCGTCGCACCACATTCTCATCCAATCCCGTGTGCAATGCCGAAGTCCGTTTAGCCCAACTCACCCACACCATGCCGTTCGGCACCAGATGCGCCGCCAAATTCGGCATCACCGCCCCCAACTGCTCCTCGCTGGTCGCAAAATACTGAATAGCATCAAACCGCCCGCTCAAACTCCGCCCCACCTCACTCCCAGTCCGCTCCGCCATTTCCGCCACCACCTCGGCGTAACCCTTCGGCGCCCGCATCACGGCCATCCGCATCCCGGGCTTGACCCCCAACTTGTCCATCAAATTCTTATCAGAGTAACCTGTCATGGGCCTATCTTATCATCCAGCCCCAAAAGTGGAGGTGGCAGCTTTTCTGGCTCACCCTCAAAAACCATCTTCTCTAAACCATGAGGTATAGGTAATTCCGACAATCAGTAACTCCACCCCCGACAGCACAACCGCCTTATCCGGCCTAACTCAAGCTATAAACCCCACCCTCCTCGACCACAAACCCCTCCCGCACCAACGCCGCCATCACCGCCCCCAGTCGCTCATCCCCTACCGCCGCCCCCAACGCCTCAGCAACCACCGGCCCCGCTACCAGCCGTCGCAGCACCTCACCCCGCAGCTGCCGCACACTGCCCTCAAACCGGCTCTGCACCGTATAATGCTTACTCCGCCTATTCGGATTTGGTCCTTGCTTAACCAGCCACGCCCCGTAATCCATCAGCGCCCAATACCACTCTCGCGGCGCCTCTCGATCCAGCGCCTCCGCCACCAGCGGCAATAGCTCCGTGTCGCCAACCCCCTCCCGATCTCCAAAAAACTCATGCAAAAACACCCGCCTAATATTCGTCTCAATAAACACGCTCGGCCACTCGTACGCAAACGCCGCCACACTCCCAGCCGTATTCGGCCCCACTCCGGGCAATCGCACCAGCTGCGCCGGATCGCGCGGCAGCGATCCACCGTACTCAGACACCACCATTCCAGCCGCCTCTCTCAACCACAACGCCCGCCGGTTATAGCCCATGCCCTGCCACTCCGCCACCACATCACTCACCGACGCTCTCGCCAGCTCCTCAAACCCCGGAAAAACCCCCAGCCACCGACCCCACCGCTCCAACACCCGCGCCACCTGCGTCTGCTGTAGCATAATCTCGCTTACCAACACCCCATACGGCGTCACCTCCCGTCGCCACGGCAAATCCCG
>CAYOOH010000029.1:0-11107 GCA_964405545.1 uncultured Candidatus Saccharimonadales bacterium
ATAGGGTTAGGCAATGGGCCTAGGGTGTTATATTAGACGATGCCAGAAGTACCGGACACAATTTGAAAGGACCTGAGGTGAAGAAGCCTCGCAATTGGGAGCGAATCGGGGCGATTGCCGGGATTGTCGGTGCTGTGGTTGCGGTGGTTGCGCTAGTGCCGACGGTGCGCGGTTTGGTTGTGCCTTCGAACCACCAGCGGGTGTTTGACGGCCCGATTGCCCAGATTGCCGTACATCAAAAGGGCTGGGATATGCGGGGGTTTAACCCTAGCGACATGAACTCGGTGGCGGACCAGGTTGAGTACCAGTTTGCTGGCCATTACACAGACCCGAACGGGGATCGTAATCCGGGTAACGTGATGTGCGGTGTTACGCTCCATGCCAACCCGTCGAGTAGTTTTCCGTACGACGGCGAGAGTGGGTTTGTTTATATTCAGACGGGTACCCCTAGACATCCTCAGGGGGTGGTGCTGTATAACCCGACGCTGGAGACGGTTTATACTACGCGGCTGGACTATGAGTATGTGCCGCCGGAATGTTGGCCAGGCAACATGCGATATCCGCACGTGGCGGCCGATTATAGATAAGGCCGTTTGCTGGGTGCCGGCCGCCTAATCATAGCGATTGGGCGGCTTTTTGCGTGGAAATGGCGTGCCGCGTAAGCAGCACGCCACGGGTAGGCCAACCAGGGCGTCTAGGCGGCGCCACCCGGGTAGCCAGCAATCAGAGCCTCCAGCAGGCGGTTCGCGTCTTGGGTGGTGGCTTTTTTGCGACAGGCAACGGCCAGAGCCTGGGTGGCCGCAAAATTGTAGTTAAACAGATCCTCCGGCATGGTTTGGTCGAGCTGTTTGTAACTTACCATAGCTCGTCCAACTATGATGGCCGGTAGTAGAGCTAGTTGGCCGCGCTTTTGGCGAGCGCGCAGCGCACGGCGGTGGGCGTGCTTGAGGTAGAACAGCTCCACGCTGGCATAGACGAACCCAAAGAAGGCTCCAACTACCTCGGGCAGGGGCTTGAATGAGGTGTCGTAATTGGTGGCATCGGTGTGGTATGTACCAGCACGAAGACCAGTAAGGTAATGCTCATGCCGGTGAGGCCGACGATCCACCTAACCCACTTGATGCGCCGAGGCGGCAGGGCGACTTGGTTGACATCGACGCCGGCTGGAGCGACGACATAGCCGGCTGACGGGACGTAGAGCATGAGTCTCCCTTGGACTTGAGGGTGCTGCGGTTTTGCAGCGTGTTTAATGGTAGGGTAGGCGAGGAGTTGCCACAAGGTTTTTATTACCGGCAACGGGTCCAAAAAGCTTAATGCGGACGGTGCATTTATCTGATACCGAGAGCTTTTGCGAATGCGGCCGGGTCCCAAAAACAAGTGCTGCCCGGTGCGGCTGACCCATCCGAAGATGAGCCGGCCACACCGGGCGTATGTTAGTTATAGTCGCGAATCTCGAAGACCAGGCGGTAGTACTGGCCGCGCCGACGAGACAGGGTGTCTTCCTGGCCTAGCGGCACGGGACCGGCCAAGCAGCCGAACATGCCTTCCACGCCGACTCCCACCTGGGGGCTGAGTGCCGTGTCGGAGGTCATGTAGATGACCGTGACCCCGTTGTGGCCGTCGCTGAACTTAACGACGAAGACGCCGGGGAAGGGCGTCATGTAGCCATTGTCGACGAAGCCACATTCCCGCAGCCGGTCCACGACGTTCTGACCCTGCCGCAGATTGGTGATGTGGACGGCCACACTGGTGCGGTCGGCCACGATCGGTGCCAGGTCTCCGATAACATTCACGATGGTGCAATGTCCGTCGTCATGGTGAGGTCCTTTCGGTAGCCGTGACGATTAATATCATTATATCATTTTAGTATTAGAATGTCAATGCGAGATTGTGAGGCGGCTGAGGAAACTGGGGCCGGCGGTCAGTCATTCGACTGATGCAGTCAGGGCGAGTGATATGTAGAAGGGCGCAGCCATTATTCTGGCTGCGCCCGAGAGAGCGAGGATCTACAGGTGAGTCCGGAGAGCCTCGACAATGACCCCAAGAGTGTCCTTGATATACTGAGGCGTTTTGCCAGCAGCCCAATGACCCGCGGACTTAGCCAAGTCGACTAGACTATTGGTGATCCAGTTCCTGAGGTGTTCTGCGCCATAGGCAGCAGCGGTACCAACCGCAGTCGACATATTGTCGATAATAGGGTTAAGCACGTTATCAATAAGCCGATCGAGGATGGGCTTAGTTAGCCGATCTCCAGTCTTGTCTTCGAGGTAGTTGGCCAGATTATCGCCGAAGCTCTTCCATAGCGCCACAGAGATATTTGAGTTGCCTTGGCAGGTTGAGGTAGCGACGTCTCCCGCCAATGTGGTCAGGAGGCCAAGTTCGGGCTGACCAGCGGCGCCAATGGTACCAAAATGAGCAATGAGACTGCCAAGGTTTCTGCAGTAAGCCTGAGCCAGTTGGCGATACAACTGGTCCAGTTGAGTGTCATCCAGATGAGAAGTAGGCATACCAGTAACTACCGTAAAGAGCGTTACACTGGGGGATTGGGCTGGCAAGTAGCCATAAAAATCGCTACCCGCAAAACTGATGCGGTAGGTGTAGGCTCCCCCATAGAAGGGCGCGAGATAGGTCTCGACGGGCCGACCGACGGTTGTTTGGATTGTGCAGCACGTACCCCAACCGTTGGTAGTTAGCTCGTTGTACCGGAATTGAGCCTGACCATCCCGCGCAGAGGCGTCGATAGCGGCGGTAGGCCGGACGGTGACCGTAAAGTGGCTGGGTCGATCTTCACCTCCTTGCATACCCTCCATCTCGAGCGTAGTAACGGGAGGGGTCAGAACCGGATTGGTAATGACGACCCTTTGCTTGACCCAGAGTTCGGCACTCTTGGCGCCGGTAACGCTCTCCATGTGCCAGCCAGCATAATACTGGGCCGGCCCAGAGAGATGTGTTGTCCAGGTATAGCTGCCGTCTTTGGCAGTGGTGAGGGTGGCAACAGGCGTAGGTTTGATGGATAGGAGGGTACTGGTTTGTTGGATTGTCTCGCGGTAAAGAACGATGGCTTGGCCTGAGAGCGGGTTGGACCCATTCTTGGATAGCAATCGGCCACTAAAGCTAACGCTTCCGCCCTCTGGCTCGATGACGGATGTCGACAGCGAAAGCGAGAGCACGCCACCGGATGCCGGATCTGATACAGGGTCCGTACAGGCTGTTAGGCCTAGTAGTAACACCGCAACGGCAATGAACCCCTTGCCCCCATGCAGGATTAAGCGGGACACCCTTACCTCCTGGTGCATTGTCGAATTGCAACCAGCGATTACTGGCTTAGTCTATTTTACTAAAAACTGCGGCGAATGTGCGCCATGGTGTAGTCCCAGTCGGCGTCGGCTTTTTTGTGGGGATTGAAGATGTTTTGGGGGTCAAAGATGTGCTTGATGTCACGGAAGTAGCCATAGATTTCTGGGCCGTAGGCGCGCTCGAGCCAAGGGCCGCGGATAAGGCCGTCGTTGTGCTCGCCGGATAGGACGCCATGGTATTTGAGGACGAGTTCGTTGGTTTCTTGCATGGCCGGGCGGATTTTGGCGACTTCTTTGGGGTCTTCGATTTTCATGAGGGGAATGATGTGGAAGTTGCCGTCGCCCATGTGGCCGGCGATGGTGGCGAAGAGGTTGTATTTTTTGATGATTTTGCGCATTTCGGGCAGGAACTGGGGCAGGTACTCGGGGTTAACAACCAGGTCGTCGATGAAGGGGGCGGTGTGTTTGTCTTTGACTTTCTTGCGGAGGAGTTGGAAGGACTGGCGGCGCATGATCCAGTATTTTTCGGATCTGAACTCGGTGTCGTCTTCTTCTTGGGCGGTGATTTCGTAGTAGGAGTGCTTGAGGTTTAATTCTTGGTGGAGAGCCTTGATCTTGGTATGGACTTCGGCCTTGGTCTGACCGTTGAACTCGACCATGAGGATGAGCTTGGGCAGGCCGCGCAGAAGCATGAAGCCATCGGGAATGAGACCGATAAGGAGCTGGATGAATTTGACGGGACCGAGCATCTTGAGGAAGTAGGGCATGAACTTGATGGATAGCCATAGGGTGACGTCATCGAAGGATTCGAAGGTGGCGGGTTTGTGACGCAGGACGACATTGATGACCTCGCCGAGGTGATCAATGTCGTGGAGGAAGGCGACGAGCAGACCGGAGTGGGGGCGGTGTGGGACGAGACGGAAGTGGATGTCGGTGGTGAGGCCGAGGGTGCCTTGGGCGCCGACGATGAGTTTGGTGAGGTCAAAGAGGCCTGTGTCGCGATCCCAGACGTCCCAGAGGTTGTAGCCGGTGGAGTTTTTGGTGACGTGGGGCTTGGCGGCCTTTAGGCGATCGTAGTGGGTGTCAACGAGGGCGAAGGTGTCGCGGTAGATTTGGCCTTCGAAATCTTTTTGGGCCATTTTGGCGTCGAGTTGCTGGCGGGTAAGGGGGCCAACGGTAATCTGCGAGCCGTCGGACAGAATGATGTCGAGTTGGGTGACAAAGTTCTGGGTCTTGCCGTACTCGAGGGATTTTTCGCCGCCGGCGTTATTGTTAACCATGCCGCCGATGGTGCAGAGCTCGCGGGAAGCCGGGTAGGACGGCATGAGGGCGCTGTGCTCGAGGGTGGCACGCTCGAACTCGCGGTAAAAAACGCCGGGCTGAGCATGAGCGGCGGTTGGGGAGATTTCGAAGATTTTGCTGAAATGACGGTTGAAATCGAGAATGATGCCATCGCCCACGGCGCCACCGGACATGTCGGTGCCGGCTGAGCGGGCGGTGATGGATAGCGAGGGGTCTTTGGCCTTGTTTGCGGCGACGTATTTGACCAGGGCTTGGACGTCTTTGGTGTCCTTGGGGTAGGTGACGACTTGAGGATTGACTTCGAACAGGCTGGCGTCGTGGGAGTAGGTTTGGCGGGTGGCGGCGGTGTCGTCGACTTCGCCTTTGATGAGGGCCACTAGATTGTCTTTGAGGCTCATAGCATAAGAATAATCTTATGGAGGAGTGAGCGCAATGGAAAGACCGCTACCAACAATGTAGGCTGGTAGCGGTCTTTTGTGGCGTGGCTATGCGCCGGTGATGACGCAGCGCCGGAGCAGGTCGTGGACCGTAGCTGCGTCGCAGGGAGCGACCGGCGTGATGGTGTAGGAACCGACCGGGGTAGCGTTGGCGGCGGAGGGAACAAGCCCCTCGACTGCGAATACTCGGACGGTGAGCGCGCCGTTCACCTCACGGATATTGGCGATGGTGTGCCATGAAGCACCGAGGGTGTTCTCGAGCCATTCGGGAAGTTTCTCGAGCGGAATGGTGGCACTCTCGTTGGCGCCCTCGGTAATGGTGATATTCATGACTGCCTTTCGTTTGAGAAGGTGTCACTAGGAACTGTCTTATTATAAAACTTTGCGTTGTTTTTTGCAAGTTTTACTTAGGAGCCTGGGTTGGAGCGGCCGCGAAAAGGGGCTCGATGGGGATGGCGCTACTTGCTAGCGCCGGCGCCGCCTTGGACTATTTCTTGCTCGACGAGGTCAGTTAATTTCTGGATTTCGCCGTAGGCTGTGTCGCTGTCGGTGCCGACATCGGTGAATTTGGCGGTATCACTGAAGTCCTTGAGAGCCTGCTTGCCGGCGGCGGCTTGATCCATACTAAGCAGGGTGGCTTTGATGGCGGTCCGAAGCTTTAAGCTGAGATCGCTGCGGCCGGTTACGGCGAAGCGCAAGACATCGGGAGTGGTCATAACGACGCGGTACTGCTGGTCGAAGGTGGCGCCAAAGTGGTCGCGGATTTCTTGTTCACTTTCGGCTCCGGCAGGGGTGACGGCGTCTTGGACGCTGTCAAAGACTTTGTCGTGTACAAAGACGTAACCGATTTCGTCAGACGCTACTGTGTCGGTGGTTTTTTGTTTTTGGGTTAGTTTGTAACCTAGCTTGGTCAGCTCGGCCTTGGGCAAGAAGTAACCGACGGTACTGGTGGACGAATCAAAGGCGATCAGCTTACCTTTGAGATCGGCAACGGACTTGATGGGGCTGGCTTTGGGGACAAAGATGGCGGTGTGATATTTCTCGACGCCTTCTTTCCAGCGGTCGGCGATGAGGCTGGAGCCGGATAGACGGTCGGCCACAAAGACGGGAAAGATACTATCGATGTAGAGATCGACCTTGCCCTCACGAAGCAACTTGGCCATATTGGAGACTGAGGTTTCGGCTACGAACTGGCCTTTGGTGATGCCCTGGTCGTGCAACTGACCGACGAGGTAATCGATGAAGGGCTGGAACTCGGCTTTGTCAGCGGCCAGGCCGTTCTCGTCGATGATGGTACCGACGCGAAGGACGCCGGACTGGGCCGGGGTGACGGCCGATTTGGCCGGTTTGGCCTGGTGTGTCGTCCACCAAGCTATCGCGCCACCGATCAGAAATAGGCCAACGATTATGATTGCCGCAATGAGCGTGGGGCGGTTGTTGTGGGGCGGCGGGGCGACCGGGCGTGAGGGCTTGAGCTGTCGGGCGGGCGCCTGCTGTTGCTTGGGCGCCGATGGCTGGGATGCGGGTGCTGTTTCGGGCGGATTGGTTAGTTGCTGCGGATCCATTGTTGTTGACTCCTCTAACTGTTCTTAGTTGTTTTTGCTTGGGTGGCTGGTTTGGGCTTTGTGGTTGTGGGTACGGGTGGTGGCGGTGTTGCGGACGGCGTGGGTGCGGGTGCTGGAGGCTTGGCGTTCTTTAGTTGGTCAGTGGCGATGGGAACGGTGAAACTAAAGGTGCTGCCTTTGCCGACTTCGGAGTGCTCGAGCGCGACTTGACCGCCCATTTTTTCGGCTAAAAGCTTGGAAATGTAGAGCCCAAGGCCGGTACCACGGGTAGTATCGCGGGTGAGGATGCTGGACTCGGCCTGCTGGAATTTGTGGAATAGGATCTGCTGATTCTCGGGACTAATGCCCTTGCCGGTATCGATGATGTATACTTTTATGAATGGTGCCTGGGCTTCGGCTTTGAGGGTGATACTGCCATCTTCGACAAACTTGACAGCGTTGCCGACCAGGTTATAAATGATTTGTTTGACCTTATTTTTGTCTGCCCAGACGTGAGGAAGGGTATCGAGATTATTGGCCATATGGAGCCTGATTTTCTTCTCGCGGGTTACGGCATCCAGCTCATAGACAACACTCTCCATGACGTTCTCGAGCGCGAAGTTTTCGGCATTAAATTGCATTTTGCCCTGCTCAAGCCGCGAGGCATCGAGGAAGTCGTTGACGATTTCGATCAGGCGGATGCTGGACTCGTGGATATCCCCCACCATTTCGTTGAGCTGGGGATCTCTGAGCTGGTCTTTGTAGTAGCCCTGGATGAGAGAGGTGTTACCGCGGATGGCGGTCAGGGGGGTTCGAAGCTCATGCGAGGCAATGGAGAAGAATTCATCCTTGGACCGGGCCATAACTCGCTCTTCGGTAACGTCTTCGACCAGGATGGCGGTGCCGATAGCCTGGGCGGCGATATCGCCGGGTAATAATACCGGCGATAGGAAGGCTCGGAAGATTTTGCCTTTTTCGCCGATTTCACCGATGTTGATAGATTTTCTTTGGCTGAGGCAGTCCTGCGAGTGCTCCAGGAGCTGTTCGAGCAGGCCGGCGGTGTCTTTGAGCCGGTCTGTCAGCTGGTCAGGGGTTAACGTGGCACCTTTGAGGCCCAGCATGTGCTGCATTGCTGGATTTATGGTGAGGATTGCGTTGCTGGAACTGGTCATAATGAAGCCGAGCGGAAGGCTGTCGATCGAAGAGGAGAAACGAGCTTTTTCTTCGCTGAGTTGGTTGGTGCGTTGGACGACTTGGCGAAGTGTGTCATTGAGTTTGGCGTAGGAATTCTGAAGCTTGACCGCCATGTCGTTGAAAACATCTCCGAGCTTGCCGATTTCGTCGCGGGAGGCAAGGCTTACCCGGGCCGCGAAATCGCCGCCTGTAAACTTGACGGCGGCTTGGGCTAGGGTATGGATGGAGGCTGTGATGTTGGCGGCAAAGAAATAAAAGAAAAGCAGGGCTATTACAACGATGAGAATCAGGGCCAGGACAAGCTGGCCTTGGATGGCGGTGACTTGCTGTCGATTTTGGGTAATGACAGCCGACACAGTCGTGCTTTCGCTGGAGACGAGATCGGTTATGTGCTGGATGGCTTCGGCTTGTTGCGCTTCGTAGGTAAGATCGAACAGGCTACGGGCCCGGTCTATGGAGCCTTCTTTGACATCAGCCAGAATCAGTAACTCGGTGCCTTTGAGCTTATCGGTGACAGATTGGTAGTCATGGATGGCCTGGGTCTCGGCCGGATTGAGATTGCTATTGAGGGCCTGGAGGCTGGAATCGAGATTGATTGAGGTCTGATTGTAAGCGGCCTGCCATTTCGGATCCCTGGTTAGGAGATAGGATTTAACGGTATTGGACAGTTTCTTGCTGTCTATCTCGAGGGCCAGGACATTTTTGAGACGGCTGTAGCGCTGGTCAATGGTGCCGAAGGACTGGTTAATTAGCTTAAGCTGAGTAAAGAGGTAGACACCGAACAGCCCGAGAGCGCCAGCAATGAGGACAAAGACAAGAAGCAGTTTCTGTCTGATGGATAATTGATTGAAGATGCCAAATAGTGCCTTCACTGTACTCATCATACCGACTGAGTGGATCTGGTCAATAAGCATAAGCGTGATATGACGGTAAGGCGCTCAAAAAGCCGGCAGCCCGGTAAGGAACTGCTGGCTATTTTTGACCGGGAAGGGCGGCTGCCGCCCGCAAGGGCAGCTACATGGGGTTGGTTAGCAGAGGCTGGGGTCGGTCCGGCGTTGTCCGGGCCGAAGCTAGCCATACCCATCCCGCCGATGATGCAAAAAGAGGTCGCGGGAGGGGTGCGACTCGCCATGGTGGGCGGGCGGTGGGGTTGCTGTCGGATATGGGACGCTCTGGGTGGCGACGGATAGGTCGCTTAGGTGGCTCGCGCCCGAGCCTGGTAGGCGAGGATTAATGCGGAAACCGCCCCCAGGCGGCAAAAGGCCTGGGGGCGGGATGGACTAGTGGAGGAGGTAGTCGCGAGGAACAGGGCCTTGACGACCCGGCTCGGCAGGGTCTTCGACGTCGACAAGCCGGCTCATGGCTTGATAGATCTGCCAGAGCAACGGCCAGGCGTCATCCCTCACTTGGACCACGGGCTCCTGGTGGGTGACGCTGCGGCAAGCCTGACTGAGAGCGCCGGGGAACAGGAGGGCGAAACGCCGGTAGACTGCCGTCGAGGCGTAGCTCCGCCCGATCCAGTGGGTCGGCGGCAGGAAGTGGTTGAGGAACCGGCCGCAGCCTTGACGAAAGTCTCGGGCTGACCGGAAGGCCTGAATGGTGGCAGGACGAT
This sequence comes from uncultured Candidatus Saccharimonadales bacterium, assembly GCA_964405545.1. Taxonomy (GTDB): domain Bacteria; phylum Patescibacteriota; class Saccharimonadia; order UBA4664; family UBA4664; genus CAYOOH01. The sequence continues at coordinate 9,386 of CAYOOH010000029.1, forward strand.
CGATCTGTAGTCCGTGGCTGGCGAGCAGCCGCTGCTGGGCGGGGGTTAGAGGCTCCCTGGGGTTGTCAAGCTCCATGTAAACCTACTCTCTAATCTTTTGGGGTGCGGATGCTCTTACAAATTAATGAGCCGATGTAGTTTATCATGCTGTGGCCGTACTTGTACATAACTGCGCTGGGTTGGAGGGGTTATCCCCTACTATTGTCAATTTTCCGAGTTGATGGTCCCCTCGCCGGCCATGCCAGGACCATGACCGCCACGCAAATGCGGGCGCTCGATCATGAGCCAGCGGGCCTCAATGTCGTGGTTGGCCGCCCAGGTCTTGGCCTCTTGCCAGACGGCGGCCATGGCGGCGCGGCGGGCGGGGGCGGTTTGGTCGCGGGCGGCGTCGAGCTTGGCGACGAGTGCGTTGTGCTCGAGCAGGATGGCGTCTTTTTGAGCCGAGGTTAGCTTGCCGTTGGTAACGGCTTGGGTGAGGCGAGATTCGTAACTGGTCTGGCGGTTTTTTGGGCGGTCGGCTTGGTCTTGATCAAAGACGGCCTGGACTTTGGTTTTGTCGAGGTGGAAGGTATCGGCTAATTTTTGGATGAGCGAGGCTCGCGGATCATGAGGCGCACTGTCGGCCGAGGCGGTGCTAACGCCGTAGAGAGCGGCGCCGAGGAGGGCAATGGCGGCCATGGGTACGAGCAAGAGTTGTTTGGATGGCGTTTTCATAGGTTCCCTTTTTTATTACGTTACCGGACTGGTTTTAGTATGGGGATGTAACCTGAGGGAAGGCTTATAATGATAACAAGAGCGTTAAAAAAGAGGAATCGGGCATGAAGTTTCGCAAGGCAGTAGTGGTGGATATCGCGGACAGTCATTTTGACCAGGAGCATTGGGACCGGATTGACGAGCTGGTGGAGCAACGAGTGTCGCTTAGCCGCCGGGATCCTAGGCTCATGACGGAGCTGGCTGACTGCGACGTGCTGATGCTGGGATTCCAGGTGCCGACGGGTAAGGAAATTTTTGAAGCGGCGCCGAAGCTGAAGTTGGTTAACATTTTGGCCACGGCTTTTGGGACGGTTGATCTGGAGGAGGCCACCAAGCGTGGGATTGTTGTTTGCAACTTGGGCGGTTACAGCACTGAGTCGGTGGCCGAGTTTACGATCGCGGCGATTTTGCACCGGATTCGGGATTTGGACAAGGGCTTGCAGCAGGCGCGGGCCGGTAATTATGGTACGGAGGGTTTTCGAGTCCGGGAGCTAAAAGGCAGTACTTTTGGAGTGGTTGGGCTGGGAAGTATTGGCATGCGGGTGGCGGAGCTAGCGGCTGGTTTTGGAGCTAAGGTGATGTATTGGTCGCGGACCAAGAAGGAGACGCCGTTTGTGTATCGGGAGCTGGACGACTTGGTTACTAGTAGCAGCTTTATCTCGGTCAATGTGGCGGAAACGGAAGAGACAAAGGGCCTGCTCAATGCCAAGAACCTGTCCTTGTTGCGGCCGGGGAGCGTTTTGATTAGCACGGTTCCGGCGTCGGTGATTGAGACGAAGGCTCTGGTGGAACGACTGGGCAAAGGCGATGTGACGTATATTTCCGATCATCCAGCCACCACGCCGGCGCCGGAGCTCGCGGCCCTGAAGGCGCTGGCAAATTGCGTGCTGTATCCGGGAATTGCTTACTTGAGCGAGGAGGCGACCTTAGCCAAGCAGGAGACGTTTATCGGTAACTTGGTCGGAGCGC
>CAYOOH010000030.1:0-10578 GCA_964405545.1 uncultured Candidatus Saccharimonadales bacterium
CCGCCGCCAGCATAGCCAGCGTAGCCGTCAAAATCGGAAAAGCAAACGCCACCAGCACCATGCTGTTTAAGACGCTCCAGACAAACATCGGCATCTTCATCAATGTCATGCCCGTCCGGCGCATTTTAATAATCGTTACCAAGAAATTAATCCCCGACAGCAAACTCCCCACCCCGGCAATCTGTAAACTCCAAATCCAATAATCTACCCCCACCCCCGGACTGTACTGCAGCTCAGATAGGGGAGGGTAGGCTAGCCAGCCCGTGGCCGCAAACTGACCCACCACCAGCGAAATATTAACCAACACCGCTCCCGCTACGTACAGCCAAAAACTCATTGAGTTCATAAACGGAAACGCCACGTCCCGCGCTCCAATCTGCAGCGGCACCACCAAGTTAATAAGCCCAAACATCAGCCCCATGGCCACAAAGAAAATCATGATCGTGCCATGGGCCGAGAACACCTGCTGAAACGTATCGGTATTAACAAACCCATGACTGCCGCCCACCGACAGCGCCTGCTGGGTCCGAATCATGGCCGCATCCGCTACCCCCCTTAGCAGCATCAACATTGCCACCGCCAGATACATCACTCCAATCTTCTTCGGGTCCAGACTAGTCAGCCAGTGCTTCCAGAACCACTTGGCCTTATCAATTACCCACGGCCACCGCTTGGTGTAGGTAATTACCGCCACCGCCACCGCCAAAACCACCGGCCCGCCGATCAAAAGCCCCATCGTCGCCATACCGGTAATCCCGGGGTGCGATAATGCTTCCCAGCTTAAGTTGCCCAAAATCTTCATTGCGCCGGCATCTTATATTTCATTACCACCTCATCATACAGGTTCGGATCCGTCAGGGCATACGTCGTGACCGGACTACCCTGACTCGGGCGGGCCAAAATATCGTAAGCCTCTCGGTTCATCGCCCCCGACCCTTGCTGCGCCTGGGCCACCCATTCATCAAATTCTGGCTTGGTTACCGACCGGGCCGTAAACTTCATGCCCGCAAACCCCTCCCCACTCAAGTTAGCCGACGCTCCCGTATAATTGCCCACCCCATCCGCTATCAAATGGAGCGGCGTCGTCATGCCGGCCATGGCATAAATTTGGCCGCCCAGCTGCGGAATCCAAAACGAGTTCATCGGCGCGTCCCCGGTAATCTCAAAATCCACCGCTGTCCCAGCCGGGAACCGAACTTCATTAACCGACGCCACGCCCAGGTCCGGGTACAAAAACAGCCACTTCCACTCCAACGCCACCACCTGCACCCGCACCGCCGGCTTGTCTGACGCCAACCGCCGATATGGATCCAGCTCGTGCGAACTCGTCCAGGTCATCACCGACAACACGGCAATCAGCGCGAGCGGAATACCCCACCAAATCCCCTCCAGCCAGTGATTATGATCCCAGTCCGGCCGGTACTGGGCTTTTTTGTTGCTCGCCCGGTATCGCCATGCAATCCAAAACGTCATCACAAACACCGGCACCACCACAATCAGCATCAACAACGTCGCCGTTACCAGCAGGTTGTATTCCTTCTGGGCAATCAGCCCCTTGGGCTCTAGCACCGGGATTACATGTCCGTGTACGGCCGCCACCACGGCCGCCGTCAGCCCACAGACCACAACCAGTATAGCCGCTACTCCACCCAATCCAACTTTAAGAAAACGCTTCATATTCAACTCTAACTATACCCCAGCTCTGCCCAACTTGCTCCAATAAGCCGGTTCGGGTCGTCATAGTTCAAACTCGGGCAAAAAAGGCGGGTCGTGATATCTGGAGAAGATATCAGTCGCAAGAAATTGGTTACGCCCGGCTCGCCGGCCTGATCCAGACCCTCAAGCCGGACATCCAAACCATTGTCTCCGATGCCTGGGAATTTATGCAGAGTTCAACCGCGGTTAGGTAACAACTAGTTCGGAAGACTTATTTTTAAGAGCCCGAGTCAAAGAGCACCACAGACCGCTATCAGTAGCTGGTAATCGACAGTGTCCGCCAAACTTTCGGCGAAACATCTTGACTAGGTAGGCGGCCAGGCCATTTCACTACCGGGTCGAGTACCATAGACACGGATAACTTGCCTTTGGTTCCGTCTTCCAAGCAAAATGTACCTGGTTTCTCTATCTCGCACCCTTCAGGCGATCCCACCTTATATCCTTCAGTGGCGAGCAACTTCTCTCTCATGAATGCCTCCTCCTTCCCTACCCTTAACGGCACAAGAAAGTCCTGCTTAATAGTTGGGCAAGGATTATCGACACAGAGGTTTTGAAACCACCACAGACCCCCATGCATTGTTTGAGGCTCACCAAGGGCCACGCCCCCAGCGCTCACAATTTGTGTTCTCATATTGGTCAATGCGCCACGAACCGCCATATATTTCAGGATAGACGGAACAGTAATCAACGCCAAGACACCAACAAACCCAAGAGCTACGAGCGATAAAAACAGCCACGGCCTACGTTTTGCAAAACCAGCTTTTGTTTCAGATGATGTCTTCAAGAGTCGATAACCCTAGAGTGCAGGCAAATTTACGGTAAAGTCGATGGTCGTCCTATCGCTAGGCGCACTCGCTCCTTGGTCCATGACGCCGCAGAACTTGCTCCCTTTCGCGTAAGTGCTACTTGCAAAAATAGTGACAAGCAGCTGGGTATTACCCGCTTCCGGGTTATACTTGCTTGGCTTGCTATAGTCCTCATAGAGGGCGTTATTTGGTGCGCCTACTGGTGATGGTACCCTCTTAAGACTAAATCCCGCTTTTTTGGCTGCGTCTAACACTAAAACCGACGCCTTCTCTCGAGTTCCGAGTATCTCGTAAACTGCAGAATAGTCGGGCTCACGACTGTCCCATCCCCGACCATTATCACCCCGGCTACACTGTTTGACCGCTCCCGCTTTCGCCAATGCGACTTCCAATGGCCTGGCCGCCTCTGCTGCATAATTTCTAAAAAAGTTAAACACCACCCCTATCAGTATCAGGATAACAACACCGAAAAAAACAAAAAATTGCCAAGATCTGTTTCTGGCAAAGCTGGTTTTTATTTGATCTATCTTCAAAAGCATCGATCCTGTTCATTGCCCAACTATACAGTAAGCCCAATTCGCGACAAAGAGTCAGAAAAATCCCCCTCAAGCTCGACATCCAAACCGTTGTCTCTGACGCCTGGAAGTTTATGCAGCCAAGCCAGACGCGAGCCGAGGCGAAGCCTCAAGACTAGCTAGTGCTTAAATTAGGGCAACTTCATTCGAACACTCACGACACTAATATTCGCGCCTGCATCTCTGGGAAGTTTTCAACTATAGGTCCTATTTTCTTAAATCTCGCTCGTGGTAGTTCAATCGTGAGGGCTCCGCATTGAATTAGAAAGGCCACCTCTTAAATGGAGGAAGCTGAACTTCAACAGTAACCGCCGTAGTAGAGGCATTGTTATTGACCTTAACGGATTTTGGAGTCCTGCAGGATAGGTTACTGAGGTCAAATGGACCGTCATTGTTAAGGGCTAGTCGCAGAGTCACCGGTCCTGTTTGCAAATCCCTATAAGGACTGGATATGTCCGATGTATTGTAAAACCAGTTGTTAATATAGGCGTCAGTAATAGCTGTGATTGGACCATGATCCTGCTTACTTGCGTGCCTTAAACTGTAGCCATTATTGGCTGCAATCTCATTAATTGTTTCAACAGCCCGTTCTCTGTTTAGTGGCAGCTCATAATAGACGCTATACCAGGGTGCATTATTATCCGGTCCCCGACCGGCATCCCCCATATCACACTTTTTCACTCCCCCCGCCCTCGCTAACGCGACCTCGAAAGGCCGAGCCGTTTTGGCGGCATGATTAGAAAAGAAACTAATAGTCATTCCAACAAACACAAGGAATACCGCTAAACCGGCAGCCACTATAGATAAAAACAGCCACGGCCTACGTTTTGCAAAACCAGCTTTTGTTTCAGATGATGTCTTCAAGAAAAATTCCTATTTGTTGCCCTAAGTATATAGCAAGAAACCTCCCAGCAGCACACCCTAGCCAAAAAAGGGGATTGCGCGGCTAATATGTCCCATGGTATTAATGATGCCATGCCGTGAGTCATCCGACTCTCGGTCTGTTCTTTCCCATCTCCCAGAAAGGGTGATGCGTCATGCGCACAAAACGCAAGAGAGCGTGGCGAGTTGGCATAGCCAGTATAGCTATGCTTGTCGGCACAACAGCGGTCGTTCTAGCGACGGCAAGTCCAGCCTATGCCCAACCTGGTTGTCAGGATGGCGGCGTCTATGTTGTGTGGGCGCGAGGATCGGGTCAAGGAATCGGTGGTGTCGAGGCCAACAACTTCGGCAACAGTGTATTCACTGCTCTTCATGCGGCGGGTACTCGGTCTTATACCTGGGCTGAGCTCGGAAATCTAGATGGGGACAATCACATAGGCTCCGATGAATATCCCGCCGTCCCCGCCATTGGCGTATTCACAGGTGACTACAACACCAGCGTATTCACCGGCGTCAAGGAGCTCATCACTAACCTGAACCACCGCTACACCCTTGGCCCCGTCGGCATGGGCTGCGGCACCGAGACAGCTGTCCTTGGCGGTTTCTCTCAGGGGGCTGATCTCATCGGCTGGATGCTCGCACTTACAGACGGCAACCTTTTTGGATACCCAATACCAACGCTCACGCCCGAGGCTCGAAGTCATATCGGGTCTGTGACTCTGTATGGCGACCCTCACTTCAATGTTGCCTGTGGTCAAAACCGGCCGTGGGTTCGAGCTAACGCCAGATGCAACTCACGCCCCCGACTAGGAGCACGGTCTCCCTATCTACCACCAGACTTCCTTGACCGAACTGGCAGTTGGTGTGATGACGGTGACGGGATTTGTGCCGTTAATGACGGGACCGTTGGCTTGGGTAACCACACCAGCATCTACCGCAACTTGCTAATCCAAGAATCGGCGGCCGAGATTGCACTCAAGGCCAGCGTTAAGGTATGCAGCTATATTGTTTGCCCTCGTCTCGCTTTCCTCGACTCCCGCGGCTCCCAATTCCGCCCCAACGACGCTACCCCCTGGCAGTTCTCCTCCTCCGCCTCCGTCTCTCCCACAGCGGTAGCCGTAGATACGCAACGTATGGGCCTTATCAACAGCGCCAGTGGCGCACTATTCCGTCGCAATGATACCGAACCCTGGACCCAAATCGTTGGTCCATCATTTCAACCCAAAGCCATCGCCGTCTCTGACTCCGGTCGCATGGCCTTCATCGACTACCGCGGAGCTTGGTTTCGCACGAATGATAACTCTCCCTGGGTATCCATGAGTGACGCCTCCGTTAACCCTACTGCAGTCTCGGTTAGTGGCCAGCGCATGGGGCTCATCAACAGCGTCAGCGGAGCCTTATTCCGCCTCAACGACAACTCCCCCTGGGTCCAAATTGTCGGCCCCTCCTTCCATCCCCGTAAAGTCTTAGTCTCCGATACCGGTCGCATGGGTTTCATCGACGACCGCGGGGCTTGGTTCCGACCCAATGACAACTCCGCCTGGCAGCTCATCTCGGCCGCCAATGCCGGACCAACAGACATCTCTGTCAGCGCCACCAGAGTCGGTCTCGTAAACGCCGTCAGTGGCGCTATCTTCCGTACCAGCGACAACGGCTCGTGGATCACGATCGTCGGCCCATCCTTTGGACCCATGGCAGTGGCCGTGGCGGGGTAGGGGAGATAGTACGCCGCCCATTCCTGTTGAGAGCGCCACCAACGGTGTACCTCGCCCTCGTCCGCTACCCAAAGCCCCCGGCTATTATGTCGGGGGCTTTGCTACGTCTCCATACCTATGCAAACCAATCGAAAACACTCACGCTTAAATCATCCACCCATATCCCTACTCTCCCCTCCCTCCGGATCCCGCCCGCCTCCATTCCCGCTCCATCACCTGGACGCCTGCCCCCATACCACTTATGATTAAACTAAATCCATGAATACCTCCCCCCACAAACACAAACTTGTCATCGTTGGCGGCGGTTTTGCCGGGGTGCGGGTCGCGCTCCGCTTAGCCAGCCACGCCGGACTCGACATCACCCTCATATCCAGTCAAGATCATTTTTCCTACTATCCCCAGCTCTACCATGCTGCTACCGGCGGGTCGCGCGCCCAGGCGGCCATTCCGCTTGGCCAGCTCTTTGCTGGCAAGCCCATTACCATCATCCACGACACCATTACTAACCTTGACCCCAAGGCCAAAACCGTCTCGTCCACCTCAGCCACCTATCCTTATGACGACCTCATTCTGGCGCTGGGTACCGTTACCAACTACTTCGGCCTCCCGGGTCTGCCCGAACTCTCCTATGACATCAAGACCATCGAAGGCGCCGAGCGGTTCAAGCAGCATCTCCACCAGCAGCTAGCGGAAGGAACAGCCGATCAAGCCTATGTCGTGGTGGGCGCCGGCCCTACGGGCGTCGAGCTAGCCGCTAGCCTCAGTGCCTACCTTGGTCGCATTGCCCAGCTCCACGGTCTGGCCCACCCTCGCTACACCATCAAGCTCGTTGAGGCCGCTCCCCGCATTCTGCCCCGATCGCCCGAGGCTACCGCCCGTCGCGTCCACCGCCGGCTCACCAGTCTGGGTATCGATGTCATGACCGCCGCCACGGTCAAAGCTCAGACAGCCGACACCCTTCAGCTAGCCGACCAGTCAATTTCCACCCAAACCGTCGTCTGGACTGCCGGCATGGCCAACAATCCCTTCTTTAAAACCCACCCCGATCTCTTTACCTTGGCCAAGAACGGCAAAGTCCAAGTTGATGACCACCTCCAAGTTCGTCCTCATATATACATATTGGGTGACAATGCAGCCACGCCCTACTCCGGCATGGCCCAAACCGCCCTCTTTGACGCTGATTTTGTAGCAACCGACCTCATGTCCGTCTGGACCAGCCATCCCCGTGCTGCCTACCGGCCCAAGTCGCCCATTAGTGTCATTCCGGTCGGGCAATATTGGGCGGCTGCCCAATGGGGTCCCCTGGAGCTATTTGGACTTCCGGGTTACTTCCTCCGCCGCTGTGCCGACCTTATCGGCTATGCCGACATCCAAGCCTGGCCCCAAGCGGTCCAGCTTTGGCTCAAAGATACCCAGCGCCAAGACAATTGCCCCGTCTGCTCCCTCAGTGCCTAGCTGTTTACTCGGTCTTCCGCTCACCCCCTCCATGCAGCCCCGTCTCCTCGCCGAGAGGTTATGCCACCATGTACAGCGAGGACTGTCCGAGCAAGTGTCGCCTAAGCGACACGAAGCGAGTTCCGCAGCAAACATGGTGGCATAACCGCAGGCGAAACCTAAAAAAAGTAGCACACCCGCCAAAAACGCCCCAAGCAAGAAAACGCTCCCAGCAGACAAGCACCCCTAGAGCGTCCCCCCCAAAAAAACGCTCGCCACCCTGCCGCACCTCGCCACCTTGCCGTCCCGCGGCCCTAAAAAAAGAATCGCCTTGACAACCTCCGCCCTCGGTCGTAACCTAAAATATTGCTTGACAATCACGTCTAGTAATAGTTAACAAAACCTGACGCGGGACTCCCGCACCTCACTCCGTCGTTGGCTGCCGAGCTCACTCCGGCCTTCGATGCGATTTCGTGCCAGTGTTTTTCGCGTCAGCCTAGCTCCCCCTCGGGACGGTGCGGGCCAGCGGAGCGGCCCCCGTCCCAGTGGACATTCCCTCCAGTCAAGGGAGTGTCCACGCTGGCGCTTGCCGCCCATACCCCCTTGGGCGCAGCGCTGGCCGGCGTCCCGGGAGTCCGTTCGAGCTCAATCTCGTGGGGGAGTCTTCCCCCGTACCCCCGAGATTGACTTGCGGCTCCCGGGCGCTGCCGGTCCTTTTTGGAGTCAGGCCTCGTTAGAGGAACCCCCTGCCCTTACGCCAAGTAGTTGATAGTCCTACGGACCGTCGGCTCGCCCTCGTTGATCGAGGGCTAACAGCACTTATTCGTCTGTCTTGTCCGCGGCGGTTTATAATAACCATAACCATGACCCACTCCGCTCCCACTCGCCCCGTCGCTGCCGACTCATTGCCGGCCCCCAAGCTCGGACTGACCACCCGCGAGGCTGCCAAGCGCCAAGCCCAATACGGCCCCAATACTTTAGTTGAGACCAAACACCTTCCCGGCCTGCTTGCTTTCTTGTCGCGCTTTTCCAACCCCCTCGTCATTATATTAATGCTAGCGGCTACGCTGTCTGCCTTTCTGGGTGACCTCGTCAACTTCATTATCATTGTCGCCATCGTCCTCGTTAGTACCGTCCTCGACTTCATCAATACCTACCGCTCCGAGCGCGCCGCCGAGGCCCTCAAGGACCAAGTCCGCGTCGAATCCGAAGTTGTACGCGACCACCGCTGGCAACGCTTACCGCTGGCTGCGCTTGTTCCTGGCGACGTAGTACATCTCTCGCCCGGTAAACTCATTCCAGCCGACGGCACCGTTCAAGAGGGCAAGGATCTCTACGCCAACGAGTCCGCCCTCACCGGCGAATCCTTCCCCGTCCCCAAGACCCCGGGCGCCGAACTCTACCTGGGCGCAAGCATTACCTCCGGTACCGGCCTCATGCTGGTGACGCAAACAGGCGCCGCCACGCGATTCTCGCATGTCGCTCGCGCACTCACCACCCAAGACCGCCCCACCGAATTCGATCGCGAAATCAAGGATTTTAGCCTCCTCATTATCAAAATCACCACGTTCCTGGTCATCCTTATATTTACCGCCAACCTATTCTTTCGCCACGACCTGCTGCAGTCCTTACTCTTTAGCGTTGCCTTGGCTGTCGGCCTCACCCCCGAGCTCTTGCCCCTCATCCTTACCCTCAATCTCACCAAAGGATCGCTGGCTATGGCGCGCCACGGCGTCATTGTCAAAAAACTCAGCTCCATCCAAAATCTCGGCTCCATGGACGTCCTTTGCACCGACAAGACCGGCACCCTCACCGAGGACCGCATCGCTCTTGTTCGTCATGTCGACGGATATGGCCACGAGTCCCAGCAAGCCCTGCTCTACGGTTACCTCGTCAGCAAACTCAGCTCCGGGTTCGAAAGTCCGCTCGATAGCGCCGTCCAGGCCTATACCCAACCCGACATTCGCCCTTACCGAAAGCTGGACGAAATCCCCTACGACTTCGAGCGCAAACGCGAGTCCGTCATTGTCTCGCATGGCGCCGGGCGACTGCTTATCACGCAGGGTGCGCCCGAAGAAATCATCCGCATCTCCAGCCGTTACGCCGACTCCCGACCTCTTGATACGGTCCAGTCCGACATACTCGCTCAATACGACACCCTCAGCGCTCAGGGCTTTCGCGTCCTAGCCATTGCCGCCGGCAAAGTCCCAACTCGCTCCAGTTACGACGCCACAGTCGAGCGCAACCTCACCTTTATCGGATTTATGGCCTTCCTGGACCCGGCCAAGCAATCGGCTGGTCCTGCCCTCCAGCAGATTCGTGACCATGGCATCCAGGTCAAAATCGTCACCGGCGACAATGCTCTCGTGACCCGCAAAATCGCCTCCGACCTCGGCCTTCCCATTACAGGACTCCTCACCGGTGACCAAATTGAACGCCTCAACACCACGCAGCTGCGCGAAGCCGTCGAACACACCACCGTCTTTGCCCGCGTCAACCCCGAGCAAAAATTGCGCATCATAGAGACCCTCCGCCGGGGTCACCACGTCGTTGGCTACCTTGGCGACGGCATCAACGACGCTCCCGCCCTCCGCGCCGCCGACGTCGGCATCTCGGTCAACAACGCCGTCGACGTTGCCAAGCACACCGCCGACCTCATCCTGCTGCGCAAATCACTCGATTCTCTCATCAACGGCGTCATCGAAGGCCGCCGTACCTACGCCAACACCCTCAAATACCTCATGATGTCGCTTGGCTCTAACTTTGGCAATATGTTTAGCATGGCCGGCGGCTCGCTGTTTTTGCCCTTTTTGCCCATGCAGGCCACCCAAATCCTCCTTACCAACCTGCTCTACGACACCTCCCAATTCGCCCTGCCTTTAGACGGCGTCGACACCGAAGGCCTGCGCAAGCCCCGCACCCTCAACATCGCTTCCCTGCGCAAAGCCATGTGGGTCTTTGGTCCCGTCAGCTCGCTGTTCGATTTTGCTACCTTTGGCCTGCTCCTGCTCGTCTTCGGCTTTGGCCAGTCGTCGTTCCAAACCGGCTGGTTCCTCGAGTCCGTCGCCACCCAAACTCTCGTCGTCTACATCATTCGCACTCGCAAGCTACCGTTCATCCAGTCGCGGCCCAGCCCCTACCTGGTCATCTCCACTCTCAGCACCATCCTGATCGGCTATTGCCTAGCCCTCAGCCCCTTGGCCAAATTCTTCCACTTCGGCCCCGTCCCCCTGCCCGCTATCGCCGCCATCATCGGCATCACCCTGACCTACCTCCTCGTCACCGAATTCGTCAAGCGCCAATTCTTTAAGCGCGTCGAGCTGTAGCTCTCCCGTATCACCTGAGTCTCAAAACCCCCTCCCGATAGAACATAAGCCACCTGCAGTCGAGGACTGTTTGAGCATAAGCGAGTTTCCGCTAAGACAAACGGGGCTTATGTTCGAGAGGGAA
>CAYOOH010000031.1:0-10114 GCA_964405545.1 uncultured Candidatus Saccharimonadales bacterium
GAGCAGCTGCCTCTTAAGCAGCGTGTCCTGGGTTCGAGTCCCAGATGGCCCTCCAGGAATCATTCTTACAAAAAGACTCCCGCAAGGGGTCTTTTTGTATCGTATAAGAATAATAAATGCAGTCATGACAGAGCCCCGAAAGACTCGCCATAACTGGCGCTCCTTTCGGGGCTGCGGGGGCGGTGGTCGGCCCGCCGTAGTGCTACTTGATGCAGGTAAGTTTGCCGGTCTGGGTAAGGCACTCCACACCTACAACCGGCTTACCCCCCAAGGCGAAGGCGATACAGAGCAGCAGTAGTGCAATCGCGAAGGCAATCAGGATAGGGATCCACTCAGATCTCGGATTGCCTCGACCTTCTGGTGGCTCCGCTCCCTGGCGGTCGTTCTTAATCTCGCCCATAGGTACACCTCTTTCAGAACAGAGTATAAAAATATAATAATATAATTAAGTTAATAATGCAAGATTTAATCGCCATTCAAGTTAATCAACCCAGTATCGCAATGCGCGGTCTTAAATTTGCGAATCTCCGTCGCAACGACCTCTACGATCGTCCTCCAGCGACCATTCGCAAAATAACGCCTTAGATAGGCGGCTATTGTGTTTATTGATCACCGTCACGACAACTACTCCGTATTAATCGCCTAAAACACCCTTGGTTAAGACTGTATACTCTAAAGAGCGGTTAACAGTTAACCGCAGACCCCGAAGGAGGGCGAATGAAGAGGATTGGGCGATGGTGGTCCATCGGCGGCGCCACTGCTGTGGCGGTGCTCGCATTGGGGTTGCCCCTGGGCAACCCGGCGCAGGCGGCGAACCAGCCGCTGGCACCACAGGCGGCGGATGGTTTCGCCGGACCGTCGGCGTCACCCACAACCTCGGCAGCAAATGATGTCCTGTGTACGAGCACGTCGTCACCGGCCGCCAATGTCCTGGCCAACTGCAACGAACCGCAGTCGCCGCACAACGAGACAGCCGTAGCGGTAAACCCGCTCAACCCGCTCAACATGGTGGTCGGCGCCAACGACTACCAGGAGCCGGGACCTGCAGACGCCAACCGGACGTTGCTGTCACGAGCGCATGTGTCGCTCAACGGCGGACGCGCCTGGACGGACGTCGCGCTTCCCTACCCGCCAGTCTGTACCTTCACTGGCGACCCCACCCTGGGATTCGACGCGACAGGAACGGTCTACTACGGCTCGCTGTGTGAGGATACCGGCTCGGTACTCATCACCACCAGCCGCAATGGAGGCCTCACTTGGAGCCCGATGGTAATGGTGGCCAGCGGTACGGCCACGCTCGGCAATGACCATCCCGTACTGGCAGCCTGGGGCCACGGCAACGTGGTAGTGACATGGGTGCAGTACTTCTATACCGACAGCACTCAGAGCCAGATCACTACGGTTCCGGTGGTAGCTGCGGTCTCGCACGACAGCGGCCGAAGTTTCGGCGCCGTGCAACTGGTCTCAGGTTCGTCGCCGCAGTGTGTCGGCCTGTCCGGTCCCAACGTCTGCGACCAGACCTGGGGCAACGCGGTGGCCGTGGGCCGGGATGGCTCACTGACCGCGACCTTCTACAACACCTCGCAGTACGCGCCAGATGGTTCGACCAACCTGGCTCGCACCAAGCACTTCGCCATGCAGCTCGACCCGGCAACGGGTAGCCTAAAAGCCGGGCCGTTCTACGTAGGCCAGGCATACGATGGGCTCATCGAGGGTGACTTCCCCGTCAACGTTAATGGTCGCCAGACCTTGCACGACAGCGAACTGCGTCTGCTTATGCAGGGTAATATTGCAATCGACCCGATCAATCCGCGGCACATGTCCGTGGTGTGGTTCGACGACAGGAACGCCCCGGCACCAGTGCCGGCCGATCCGTACAGTGCTGCTACCAACTCCGACGTCATCGTCAGCCAGAGCTACGACAGTGGTGTGACATGGAGCGCGCCGGCGGCAATCAAGCGGCCCGGAGACCAGTTCTTCCCCTGGGCGGCATACGACGCGCTGGGCCGGCTGCAAATCGGGTTCATGGACCGTAGCTACGATGCGCTTAACCATCTCTACGGCTACTCCTTGGCCAGCGAGGTACGGCCGGGCAGCCTCCAGTTTGGCTTCCGGCAGTTGAGTACGGCCTTGTCTGACCCCACCAAGGACAACCGGTGGTCCGTTACCACAGCCGATCCGGCCTTTCCGAATGCCAGTCGATTCATCGGCGACTATTCGGGGATCGCTACATGGGGAACCACCGTGGTGGCGGCCTGGACCGATCAACGCATTCAGTCCTGCACCTTCGGCACCTGCGGCCACGGCGAAGACACCTTTGTCGCGGTCACTCACGGCTAAAAGCTAGCCGGAAGCGTTCCCGGATCTCGCAGCATCACAGCGGGATCCGGGAACGGACAGCTCTCGCCCACCCTGATACAATTTCTCCATGGAGACATATGCTCGCAACCAGTTCGAATTCCGAGCCCTCGCCAAAGGCAATAAGGGCGACGAAGTCATCGTATTGCTACACGGTTTTCCGGCGGACGCCCAATCTTGGCTGCCGGTTGCCAATCAGCTGGCAAAAAACCACTACCGAGTCCTAATCCCCGAACAGCGCGGCTATTCACCACAGGCCAGGCCCGCCAGCCGCCGCGCCTACAAGCTAGACGAATTAGTCGAGGATACCATGGCCCTCATCACCGCGGAAGGCGCCAAGAGTGTTCACCTAGTCGGCCACGATTGGGGAGGTTCTGTGGCCTGGGCATTGGCCGGCAAATACCCTCAAGCAGTCTCATCCTTAATCGTTGTTTCGACGCCCCATCCCGCCGCTCTTTCTGGCTCATTATGGCGGAGCCGGCAATTACTTTTGTCTGCATACATGCTATTTTTCCAATTACCCCGTCTCCCAGAATGGCTTCTCACCACAAATCATGGCGCCGTCCTTATTCGTTCGCTTACCAAGTCGGGCCTCAACCCGCGATCCGCCTCAAGGTACACCCATAACATGCAGGAAAAATCACTGCTCACGAGCGCCCTCAATTGGTACCGGGCAATTCCCCTCAATCTGGCCAGCCCAAAACAAACCAACACCATAAAACCGCGCACCCTCTTCATATATGGTGGCAAAGATCGCTTCTTGTCATACAAGTCAGCCCAACTTACCGGCAGCTGGGTGGTTGGACCATATGAGTTCAAATACCTTCCCCAAGAATCGCACTGGTTACCCGAAGAGTCCCCTGAGCTACTGGCACGAATGATCCAAGACTTTATCGTACATTCCTAATTTCACCCCTCGCGACCCCCACGACTCCTCCGCTGTTCCATCAACGACTCCATTGATAGACCAATTGGTCAATGCCCACCAGTTGGACTAAAATAACCCCATGACACCCATTCGCTTCGAGGCCCAACCCTACCAGGTAGCAGCCTGGACCATTATACGGCTGCCCAAGGCTGCCAGTGCCGGACTGGCCTCGCGTGGACAGGTAATGGTTGAAGGAACAATCAATCAGCATCCATTCCAGACCCCTCTCGAGCCCGATGGCAAGGGCAGCCACTGGTTTAGGCTCGACCACCAGCTAAGCCAAGCCGCTCACGTCCAGCCCGGCGACACCGTCCATCTCTCCCTCCACCCCTCCCCGACCTGGCCCGAGCCAACCGCGCCGGCCGATCTAGCCCAAGCTCTGGCAGCCCACCAGCCAGCTCGCCGCCTCTGGGCCGCCATTACTCCTATGGCTCGCTGGGAGTGGATCCGCTGGATCCGCGCCACCAGCCGCCTCGAGACCCGCCAACGTCGGATTCAAGTTGCCCTATCCAAGCTCGAGGCTGGCGAGCGGCGGCCATGTTGCTGGAATCGTAACCTCTGCACCGAGCCGGCCGTCTCCCGCAACGGCGCCCTCATCGAACCCGACCAAGCACGGGCCTCGTGATTCCCCGCCCATAACAATCCGTGCCAACTTCGGCCCGCCCCGGTGTGCTCTGGCACTCTTCTTGCTCCCGCCAGGAGTCTGGGCCGCCGCCCGACGTCCCATCCACTACGCCCTTACCAGCTGCCCCACCCAGCTTTTTCTTAACAATCTCCTTGACAAGCCCCTCATAGCTGTTATGCTTACGCCAAAGATCATCACAAAAAAAGGAAAAAACCTATGCCCACAAAAACGTCCTCTAGGTCCAAAACCGCTGCCTCATCCGGCAATCTTCTCAACAGCAAGCGCCAATTCAACAGTGTCAAAGCCGGTCTGATCGCCGGTACTTTAGTGTTAGTTGGTATCGTTGTAGTAGTCTTTAGCCGGGCCTCATCGGCTAGCCCCGTTCCCTGTAATTCGGTTGGTAACGGCAACTACAGCTGTGGTTTCTATACCTCTACCCCCGTCCGTACCTCGGCCAACCGAGAAATTACTACCCTAGCACCCGGCAACCACGTTGTTAAGTGCCAAGCCTCGGGCGCTCAGGTCAGTGTTGGTCGCTACTACAACTCCTGGTGGGCCTACACCCAAACACCCAAGAGTGGCTGGGGCTGGGCTAATGCCGTCTACGGCAGAGGTGGCGACAATAATGGTCGCTTCCGAGGTGTTCCCATCTGTAATCAAGCCATCCATTACGACGGCAAAAGTGCTCCTGGTTACCCACCCGCAGCCTCAGCCGCCAGGGTTAGTGCTAGCTGCTCGATCGTAGCCCCCACCCGGGCCGCCGAAGGTGCAGTTGTCACCCCCACCCTTACCGTCACCAACACCGGCACCACCTCGGTTACTCCCCACATTCAAGTCACCTTGGCCACCCTCAGCTCCGAAGGCCGGGTTACCAGTAGTAGCTACTCTGCTCCTACGAACCAGCTCACTCCGGGTAGCCACAAGACTGTCAGTCTCAGTTCCCGCACGGTAGCTTGGGCCAAGAATAGCCGCTACGACTGGAGTGCTAAGACTAGTAGCCCCAGCTCATCCTGCGCCGCTCAAGTCTACAAAAAATAATTCCCCCACATTAATGAAAAAATAATCCTGATAGGGCCGGCATCGCCGGCCCTATCAGGATATTCGAAGAACAACTAGCCTAGGAACTGAGCCGGCCCGTGAACCGAGTTATCGTTGATAATATTTGACTGTCCACTGTACTGCACGTAGCCCGTTATGACCTGGCCATTGGTAAGGACCACTAGCTGAGCAAACTGCTCCCAACCATTAAGCGTCACGCTCCGGGGCGGCACCGCCAGTTGGCCAATAAGCCGACTAGCGTTATAACACTGGCGTAAGAATGGGGCTTTGCCCGAAGGCTTGCCGGCCCGGACACTAAACTTGACCCGCTGCAAGACCTCACGGTCGTCCTTATCGGCCACCTTCAGATACACTGCCGCCGGTACATCCTGCCAAGCCGTATCAGCGGCCGTAAAACACTCCGGCGTTGTCACGAGTCGGCTCCGCCAAGCGCGCGAAAAACGCGCCAAGTGCAGCTTGTTATCGCGACTCCGACCATCGATCGGCCAGACCCTGCCCGGCCACTTCTGGGGGTCGGGCTGGCGACCATAGACATAAGTCGGCCCACTACCGGTCTGGCCATCAAAACTGTCAATCTTGTGCTGCCCTAGCCCTCGGGCCGACAGCTCGCTCACCAATAGCTCCAGCTCCGGCAGGCAGTGCCAGCCCATCGCCCCACTAACCCCAAAAGATCGCGGAAACCCAATCTGGCCCGCCGCCACCTCGATGCCCGCCGCCCGCGCTAGGTTAAGGGCTACACCCCAACCGTCCACAAACGCGGCATTCACCTCCAGGACAACCAGCCGATCCTCGTATGGATACACATCCAGCCGCCAAAACTGCGGCTCGCTGGCCCGCATCATTCCGGCATAAGCCTGGACAAACGTTCGCAGCTCGCGGCTAGCCTCGGCCCCAATCACGAGTCCCTGGTCGGTTGTTCGGTGCGGCAATCCGCCCTGCTCGGTCCGGTAAACTACCGGCGCCACTTCTACGCCCGGCACTGTTGGAAATTGCCGAAACAAGCTCGCTTTTCCTGGCTTCACCGTACATGTCCTCTTCTCGCTGGAAGGTACAAAAAACCTCTCTGCATTCGCGGAGAGGGGATTGGTGTCGTGCTAGTGCATCAAAATCAAGCCTCTGTCCGCGAGCTTCCGCCCTCCCCATGATGGTGCTCGGCCAAGGCTGCTCGGTACCCTCCCATACCGTTATTGAGCCAATAATTAACTCGGGCCACCGTCGCCGTTGATGTCTTGACCGCCGCCGCGATCTGCCGAAACGTCTTGCCGTCTTGGAGCATGCCCGCCACCTCAAACCGGCGCACCGCCTCGGTGAGTTCCTCCATCGTTAAGACGTCCCGCAGCAAGGCCGCCACAGCTTGGGCGTCCTTTAACTCCGCTAGCGCCTGGTAAAGCGCCTGGGCTTGAGGGGTAGTAAGTTGGGATTCAAGACTAGATTTCATGATTTAATCCATTAAATCAAACAATCGCCCACCTGTCAACACTCTAAATCGTTCGCTTTTAAGTCCACCGTTCTTGCTCTCCCGGCATAGTTCACTCCAATTTGCCGCCCAAGAATCATTCTAAATGTTATTATAATAACGAAGGAGGGTTACCGTTATGGCCCACATACTCATCGTCGAAGACTACCTCAGCATTCAAAATGTTTATAAAAGCGTTCTCGAGAAAGCTCGGCACAAAATTGCCACCGCCACCACTGGCCAAGAGGCGCTCGACCAAATCAAAAAGCACGATTTTGACCTCATTCTGCTCGATATCCTCCTGCCCACTATGGACGGCATATCTTTTCTGCGCAGCTTTGACATCACCAAGCATCCCACCACCAAAATTCTCGTCACCACCAACATGGACGACCCTGACCTTCGTCGTCAAGCCACCGAGCTGGGTGCCGCCGACTATCTCATTAAGTCATCCCTGACGCCCGACCAGCTTATTATTACCATTACCAACGCCCTAGGCGACGACGTCACTCGCAGGTAGTAGGGGACCCTGAGCCAACTCCGCCTTCACTACCGCCACCAACTCGCGCGGCGTATAACGTGATTTGACCAAATACTGCTGAATCCCCAGCGCCTTGGCTCGCTCTACAATCTTGGGGCTATCGATATTGCTAAGGACAATCACTCGAGTAGTCGAACGAGGCTGCTTAGCCCGCCAAGCGGCCAAAAACTCCAGGCCACTAAACTCCATCATGACCATATCAAGGCAAATCAAGTCATACTCTTTTGCCAGAACAAGCTCGAGGGCCTGGGCGCCGCTCCGAGCCGTATCAGTCTCGAATCCCTCCTCTCGCAGCGCAAACAAGTACACATCTCGGATGCTGTCGTAGTCCTCAACCAATAAAATCTTGGCCATTTCAATTAGTATAGCCGCCCTTGCAAGGATCAACATTCGTCGGATCTTCCAATAATAAAGCTAAGCATAAGCGTTTTAGTAGACAAAACAGCCAAAGGTATCGGACTCATACCAAGAGTAAAATAATCTAAACATTGTGAACAGCGCTCAGCCATCGACCAAACCGCATCACCAAGCCTCTGCTCGGCATCAGGTCGAAAGCCTGGTGTCGATCCTAGAGCGTGCAGCCGCCGGCGATTTCCGCCAGTCGGTCCCCGCGTTGCCGCCCGGCGACGAGCTAGCCAATCTCTACGCCGGAGTTCGTGACCTCCTCGCTGCTGTCCAGAAGAAATTCGATCGACTCGAGCTCATGAATAGCGAACTCGAAGATATGTTCGTTGCCCGGACCACCGAGCTGTTTGGCAGCGAAACCCACTTTCAAGCCGTGGCCGATGCTGCCGGTGACGCCATCATCACCACCGATCACCGCGGCGGTGTCATCTACCTCAATCGTGCTGCCGAGCTCATCTTTGGTCAGCCGCTGTCGGCTGCTGTCGGCCACCCCCTGACCGACCTAATTCCCGATTTGGGCTCCAGCTATCTTAACCAAGCTCCCGACTCGCCCACCCACCCGACCAAGCCGCCCAAGCTCGTCGCGGCCACCGCCACCACCGCGGCTGGCCACCGGTTTCCGGTCGAGATCTCATTTGCCTCCTGGCGCGGTGGCGGCCGGACTCACTACACTACCGCCATCGTTCGCGATCTGACCGTCCATCAGATGCTGGTCGACAAACTTGCTCAGCAGGCGGCCAGCCTCAAGGAGCAAGTTGCTAGCCAAACCAAACAACTCCGGGTCCGGCTCGTCGAGGCCGAACGCGACAAAGCCGAGGACGAGGCCCTACTCTCGAGCATCGGCGAGGCCGTCGTGGCCGTCAACAAAGTTGGCCAGATCTTCTTTGCTAACCAAGAATTCGCCGATCTAGCTGGCGCCACGCTCGCCCAGCTCAAAGGACGGGACTACTATAGCGTTATTCGAGTCGAGGACCAAGCCGGTCACCCCCTGCCTCGAGCCCGTCGTCCCGTTCAGCGCGCCCTGTTTACCGGCCGGCGGACCTTTAGCAACGATTACGTTTGTCGCACCGGCACCGGCGCCGTCATTCCTATTGCCATAACCGCCGCCCCCATCATCCTTAAGGGTACGACCATCGGCGCTATCGACGTTCTTCGCGACATCACCCGCGAAAAAGAAGCCGACCGGCTCAAGTCCGAGTTTGTCTCCCTTGCCTCGCACCAGCTGCGCACCCCGGCCACAGCCGTCAAAGGTCTGCTGGCTCTCTTGCTCGAAGGCTATTCCGGCCGCCTCACTCGCGGCCAACTCACCACCCTCCGCCAAGCCTTTATAGAGAACGAGCACCAGCTCCGTCTGATCGATGACATGCTCGACGTAGCCAAACTCGACGCCGGTGAAATCGTCCTCGATAATCAACCCGTCAACATCCCCGAACTGGTGCGAGCCGTAGTCAAGGAGCAGCAAGAGGCTATTCATCTCCGCCATCAGACCGTCACCGTCAAGACGGCTCCCCAGGCCGATCAGCCCATCGTCGCCGATCCTCTTAAGCTCCAAATGGTGTTCGATAATTTGCTGACCAACGCCAGCAAATACACACCCGAGGGCGGCGCCATCCACATCACCATCCAGCCCACCCCCGGTCATCTGTCCGTCCACGTCCAAGATAACGGCATTGGCATTGCCTCAGAAGACCATGCGAGCCTATTCAAACGTTTTTCGCGCGCCCCAAATGTTGCCAAAGTTCACACCACCGGCAGCGGTCTCGGCCTCTACTTGGCCAAGAAGCTCGTAGACCTCCATCACGGTCGCATCGATCTCGTCTCGCGGCCTGGCTCCGGTAGTACATTCACTGTCGTACTCCCTCGTCCGCCCAAGCATTAACCAAGGAACAACCCCCATGGCTCGCATTCTCGTGGTCGAAGACTACCCTAGCATCCAAAAAATCTACCAAACCGCCCTGGCCGATGAGGGCCACCAAGTAACGGTAGCCTCCGATGGCCAAGAAGCCCTTGAACTCGTCAAAACTGACTTGCCCGATGTCATTCTGCTCGATCTGCTCATGGCCAACGTCGGCGGACTCGAGTTCCTCAAGTCCTTTCAGGCGGCCAAGCACCCCCAGACCAAGATTATCGTTTTTAGCAACCTCTCATCACCCGAGCTAGCCAAAGAGGCTATGTCGCTCGGTGCTACTACCTATCTAACCAAATCTAACTTTACGCCCGGTCAGATAGCTGACCTCATTCAAGACCTCCTGGATGGCAAACCCATCGCCAAGTAATGCCAAACACCCCTTGTCTATTCCCTGGCCGACCGTGATATAATGACCCCAATAACGCCAAATCCAAGGAGCGGCTTGTGACCAAGATTCTGATAGTCGAAGATGATGTATTACTGTCTCGTATGTATGTCACTATCTTTACGACCAAAAATTATGAAGTTGATACGGCAAGCGATGGCCAAGACGCCCTTGATAAAGCCCGAGCAAACAAACCCACCCTCATTCTTTTGGACATTATGATGCCCAAGCTCAATGGCATGGAAGTACTCCAAAAACTCAAAGCCGACCCCGCACTCAAAGACATCCCCGTCATTATTCTCACCAACCTGGCCGGCGACTCCGACGTCCAAACTGCCCTCCAGCTCGGCGCCGTCCGCTACATCATAAAGTCCGAGCACAAGCCCAAAGAAGTCGAAGAAATCGTTCATTCCATTCTCGACGGCTACACCCGCGGTCAAATTCCAGC
>CAYOOH010000032.1:0-7903 GCA_964405545.1 uncultured Candidatus Saccharimonadales bacterium
TCGGCGATCTCGGGCTTGGCGTTGGAGATGACGGACAGCAGGGTGGATTTGCCGGCGTTGGGGAGGCCGACGAGGCCAACATCGGCCACCAGCTTGAGCTCGAGGCGGAGTTTGTAGCTCTGGCCGGGCTCGCCAAACTCGGCGGTGCGAGGGGCTTGGCGGGTGGAGGATTTGAAGTGAGCGTTGCCGAAGCCGCCACGACCACCTTTGGCAATAACGAAATCTTGGTCGGGGGCAGCCAGGTCAACAAGCAGTTGGTCGTCGGCCCAGACCTGGGTACCCTGGGGCAGGTTAATAACGATGTCTTGGCCATTTTTGCCATGCATACGATTGCCGCCGCCGGCTTGGCCGTCTTCGGCTTGGATGAGGCGAGTGGTGCGATAGCGGACTAGCGTATTGAGATTGTGGTCGACGTGCAGGATGACGTCACCGCCGCGGCCGCCGTTGCCGCCATCGGGACCGCCCATGGCTCGGTATTTTTCGTGCCGAAAGCTTGAGCGGCCATCGCCGCCCTTGCCTGCTTTTACTTCGATTGTGGCGGTGTCTGCAAACATGGATGGTATTGTAGCAAATCTGAGGGAGAAAGCCCAGGCGGGCCGGCGGATGTCGCCTGGGCGGAGGTCCGGACGGCGGCCTGGTGTCGGCTGCGGAAGCCCGGTGTCGCCTGGGCGCAAGTCCAGGCGACTGGTTTCGCCTGCGGCTATTGCTACATGTTTGCTGCGGAACTCGCTTCGTGTCGCTTTAAGCGACACTTGCTCAGACAGTCCGGGCTGTACATTTGGCAATAGCCTGTCGGCGAGGACGGGGCGGCATAGAGGGAAACCCTAGTAGATATAGCGGAAGCTGGAAGCTGGCACGGTGCGGCTTGTAACACGGTTCCAGTTACCGTTGTAGTTCATTTCGGAAACGGTCACCATAGAACCCGAGACGGATTCGACATAGGCTACGTGGCCGTAGTAGCCGGCGCCGGTCCAGGCGATGGCGCCGGGAACAGGAGCGGAGCCAACCGAGAAACCAGAGGCTTGGGCGCTGTAGTACCAAGTATTGGCGTTGCCCCAGTTGGACGGGACGGCCCGGCGAGAGGCGACGTAGTAGGTGCAGTAGCCCCGGGTATAACCGTTGCCGCTAAAGGCAAAGGTAGTGAGGGTGATGCGGCCAGTGGCAGCGCCAGCCACTCGACTGCGGGGAGTGACGACAGGCTTGGGAGCCTCGGGTTTAACGCCGTCGGGAATAATGATCTGGGTGCCGGCAGCGAGGCCTTTGACCTCGGCGTTGTTGAACGACAGGATTTGGGCGGCGTTGGCCTGGTATTTGCTGGCCAGCGAATCGGCGGTGTCACCGGCCGCCACGGTGTAGAGCAGGCCGCTGACGGGCAGAATGGTTAATTGCTGGCCAGGTTTGACCATATCGGCATCATCAAGGCTGTTGGCCCATTTGAGGGTAGCTGTGGTGATGTTGAAATGGCCAGCAATGCCGGAGAGGGTGTCACCGGCCTGGACGGTGTAATTTGCGATATCGCGGGTGGGGTTGCCGGCGGTTGAGACAACTTGGCGCTTGGCCAGAACATCATCGCCGGTAGTAAGGAGGGCAACTTGCTCGCTCTTGACGGTAGCGGTCTTGGTGGCGTCACCGGCGATAAGGAGGGTGGACTTGTCGGCGATATCGGCAGCAAAGGCCGCCACGGACGAGTCGTCCAGGGTAGAGCCGACGCCGGCTTGGGTCGACATTAAGCGGACCGAGACCGCGTGGGCCTTAGCCGGATTGTTGCCCGTAACCAACATGGTGGCGACAGCAATAAGACCAATATGGGACAAATATCGGGGGCGATAAGCCGTCCGAAGGGTTTTGACGAGTTCGAACTTGGTGGCAGCTCGGCGTTTACGAGAGGCTGCGGGAGTTTTTATGTTCGAAAATGACGCTGTGATGGTTCCGATTCCGTGGCCAAGTTTGACCTTGGGGAATTGTTCGAGGGAAACACCGAGGACACTTCTACTAATAATAGTTCTCCACCGGGTGCTACCTGACTGAGTCCTTCCCTGGTGTCCGTAGCGACAGGGGGTCCGCTACAACACGAGGCAGAAGCATTTCGACCTTGATTAACGCTTCGTATCGACTGGTGGGGTAGTGTAAGTTGCGTGGCGTGAGTTGGCTCACCTCGAGCATTCCGCTAACGCTTATCAATTTACGTTCGTAGTCTACCGAGCGGAATATTATCTGTCAACCAGGGCTTTTAGCCTCAAATGGTATGGAATTATGGCGACGTAGAGGCTTGCTGAAAATGGTTATGCTGGCTCTAGCACAGGATTGGTATATGTCAAATCTGAGGGGGTTTTGAGGATGAAATGATGATGAGCAGCCCTGGTGGGCTGCTCATTGTATGTGAACATGCGAGAGGTGTTAGATCGACGCTTGTTTGCGTTTGGCGGCGCGGCGGTCGAAGTCCAGAAGGATCATGAAGGCGACAATTGTGATCGCCGCACCAGCCGGCCAGCTTTGGTGGTCTGTGACCATCCAAATCCAAACCGAACAGAAGAGGGCGATGGTAGTGTTCCGGCCTTCGTTCCAGATCCGCCGGAGCAAAGCCCGGACCGGACCGGCCAGGACAAAGGTTCCCACGAAGATACCGGCACAAATGGCAGCTAGTATTGATGGGCTAAAACTACGGTTGTGTGCAGCCAGAAACATTCCTGCGTAAAACAGGCCGAGCAAGCCAACCAGGATGATTCTAGCCGTCTGTTCGGCAGTCCGATTGGTGACGGAATTGTTTGTCATGTCGAGGCCCTTCGAGAGGAGAATTTTTCGACTAATATAGTATGATCAGGTTCGTAATGTATTGTCAATAGATGCTGATGGGCGGCCCTCTTCGAGGACCGCCCATGGTGAGCGGGAGGTCAGCGCTTCTGCGCTGCCCGGTAGTCGGCATAGAGACCGGCACCCAGCAGAAGCAGGGTGACGATGACGCCGAGGATGAGGGTCGCCTGCTTCCAGGGAACCAGAAGCAGAACGGCCAGAGCCGGGGTGGCGACCAGGTTGAGATGCCAGCCCTTGTTGTAGGACCTGGACGTGAGCCAGGAGGAGGTCACGATGGCGACAGCCGTGACAGCGGTCACGACCAGCACGACCGGAACCTGGATGAACCAGTGGCTGCCGGTCATGTGACCCGCCGCGAGGCAGAAACCGTAGAACAGGCCGGCGACGAGGCCGACCCCCAGCACGAGGGCGGGGTTGCTACCCTTGAGTAGATCATTGATCGCGGAAGCCTTTGGGGGCTTCGGGGGCTTAGGTGGGACCGCCGACACCGAAGGGGTCGTGGTGGTCGAAGCGGGAGCCGGGCTCGAGGCCGGAGTGGCCGGCGGGTTGGAAGGTGCGGCTGCCATGGAATTCCTCATTTCGTTGAAGGAAGATGGTGTATGGTTTTATATTGAAGCTTTTCGTTTATTTTGTCAAGTTTTGGCTGTTGGGGCTTTACTGAGACTGACGGAGCGCTGGAGGAGGCGGAGATTTAAAGGTAATAAGGCGGCCCCGGGAGTGGGGCCGCCTTATAATGTTTACCAGAGCTTGCTGGCCGGAATACCAGCCAGACGCCTGGTAGCTCGGTCGAGAGCCCAGGCCTGATACTGCTGTGGCGTCATACGGTCGAGGCCCAGTCGATGAGCATGACTAGGTTCGAAATAGGTAGCACGCTCGTCTTCCGGCCGAACAGACTGAAGTTCGCCCATGGGTTGGCGAAGAACCAGTGTACGCTTCTTGACCGGGACCCTACTCTCGATGTTGGCCCCACCGGGTCCGCTAGTAATAGTGTAGACGATGCATTCATCGTCTACATGATACCCAACTGGAGGAGGAACACTGTCCTTGACGTAAAACATGTCGGGAACACCAGCTGCGAGTAGTGCCGGAGGCAAAGGAAGCTTGCTATGCATTACCTCCCAAGCGTGGAACTCTGACAGGTAGCGCAGTTTGCCGTCGCGGCCCACCACGGCATAGCAGTCGCCTCGGACGCTCTGAGGGTTGAGGCCGTCCGGCTGCCATTCTGGCGTTACGGTTACAGGAAAACCGCTCAGAATGGGAACGAGGACGACTGGCTTGGGCTCAGGAATGGGAAAACGAGGGATAGCACGCGATAGATCGAACTCGACTGTGCGCATTGCCTTAATGCTTCCTTTCCGGTATATGCGGTTGGAGCGATTGTATGATGGAATATAAGTTCTATACTGTCAAGCTTAAGGGGAATCTGCGAGATGGTTTGACGAGTTAGAGGTGCTTGGCGATGTTGGCTTGGTGCTCGGCGTAGGTTTTGGCAAAGTAGGTCTGGCCGTCTTTGCCGGATAAGAAGTAAAGGTAGTCGGTGGCCGCCGGATGGGCGACGGCGTCGAGGGAGCCAAGGCCGGGTGAGCAGATGGGGCCAGGGGGCAGTCCGGCAAATTTGCGGGTGTTGTAGGGCGAGCTCAGGTCGAGGTTGAAGGGTACACCGAGCAGATCGGCGGCGTAGTGAGTGGTGACGTCGGAGCCGAGCATCATGCCGGTGCGATAGCGCTTGAGAAAGATTTGAGCCACAATGGGCCGATCGGCTGGGCGGGAGACTTCGCGCTCGACGATGGAGGCCAGGGTGAGCCCTTGGTGGAGGGTGAGCCCTTGGGCGGCAAAGGCCTGGGCGTATTCGGAGCCGACTTTGTGGCCAAAATTGTCGAGCATGGCATTGACCAGGCTGGGGGCGATGGTATTGGTATCGATTTGATAGGAATCGGGGAAGAGGTAGCCTTCGAGACCGGAGGCGGCTGGTTTAGCAGACAAGAATGTTTGGGTGTGGGGAGCGGCTAGGGCTTGCATAAAGGCGGCCCGGCTAATGCCCTCAGCGGCGGCGGCATCGGCGATTTGGCTGAGCCGATAGCCTTCCGGTATCACCAGGCGCTTGGTGACGGTGAGGCCGCCGGCCAGTATGGCGGCAATAGTTTGGCTAGACTGGATCGGCGCCAAACTGTAGAGGCCGACTTTGAGTTGGGGCCGGAGCCCATGGAGGTTGACGTAGGTGACAAAGGCTGTGGGGCTGCGAATGAGGCCGGCAGCATAGAGACGGCGGGCGATTGTTGGGGCGTTTTGGCCGGCAGTGACGGCAAACTGGTGGGGCGAGCCGGCGGTGGCGGGCGGGCGGAGGGCCAGATAATAGCCCAGCCAACCCGCCAGCACCAGAATCAGACCGCCGCCGGCCGCCAGCAAGACGATGAGCCGGCGGGGAGGCAGCGCGGGTCTCGAGCTGCGTCTCATAGGCCGTCGAGATAGTCCTGGAGGATGATGGCGGCAGCTTCGGCATCGATGTCGGCCTTGGTGTAGGGTTTGCCAGCGGCCTTGAGCCGCTCCTCGGCCAGAGTAGAGGTGCCGGCCTCGTCTTGGAAGATGGGTTCGAGGTGGAGTTTGGACCATAGTGTATCGTCACAAAAGCGGCGAACGGCCAGGGTTTGCGGCGTGTCTTGGCCGTCGAGCCCGCGGGGCAATCCAATGATGACGGCCGCGAACGGACCGTGCTGTTTAATGAAATTGATCAGCTCGGCGACGGTGCCGACGGTGGTGCGAGCGGTGGCCAGCTTGGCGGAGTTGGCGGTAGCTAGGCCAATACGCTTAGCGCCGTAGTCTATGCCCAGATAATCCACTACTTGTTGCCAGCTACTTGGATGGTAATGGAGATTTGGCTTGGACGACTGGGTAAGGTAGTGGCCCAACCAGGCCAGAGAGCAAGCTCGGCGCGGCTGACGCCTGGCTGTTTTTGGGCGATGTTGACGGCGTCGCCGTAGCGCTGGCTATGGAGTTGGCGAGCTAGAGCGGCTGTGTCGATCTTGGTGCCGCCAAAGGCCTCGGTGGTAAGATGGAAGGTTTGGCGGCTGGAGGCGTCTTTGTCGCCGGCGGTAACTTGGGCGGTGTCGAGGCCGTCGTTGTAGATCTGGTTTTGGCGGCCGATTTGTTTGAGTTCCTGGGCCTGGACTAGGGCTTGGTATTCGGTTTTTTTGACAGCCAGGATGGTGTAGGCAACTTTGAGGGTCAGGCTTGCGGTATCGCCTTCTTGATCGACGTCGGGATTGGGGCTGACTTTGGCAATGGCTGTGGCCTGGGAGGAAGGCAGGCTGACGTAGCCGGCTGGCAGGTGACCTTGGAGGTCACGGGTGGCATTATCTTTGTCTTTGTCGATCAGATCGGTCTTGGCGGCGTCGACGTCGGCCTGGGTGACGACGGTGATGGTCTTGGTGGTGCCGCCGGACATTTGGACGCCTTGGCCGTAGATTTTATCCTGCATGGTGCCGGAGTAGCCGGGGATGATGTACTTGGCTGGGGCTTCGTTGTAGGTATCACCGGCAGCGTCGGCTTCGACCGGGATGGGGTTGGACTTGCCGGCGGTAGGAGTAAACGGAAAGACTGGACTGAGGGTGGCGCCGGGGACGGTAGCGTCGGCCTTGGAGCGGAAGATTTTGCCGTCGGGGGCCTGGAAACGGGTGCCGGCCACGAGAGTGTGGGGGCTGAGGTCGTATTCATTGTATACAGTAATGGTACCGGCAGCCTTGGTGCCGGCGTCTTTTTTGCCGGTCGGAGTGAAAGGGCCGGTGAGGTCTTTGCTGACGGTTAGGATTTGGCCGGCCAGGATGGCCTTGGCCGTGTCGGTGGAATGGCTGGCCGGGTCAACGGTGAAGGTCGTATCGATGTCGACTTTGGTTCCATTGGCGTAGAGCGTGACTTTGGCGTTGGAGCCAAGGTACATGAAGGCCATGTAGCCGGCGACCAGGAGGACGCCGAGGCTGAGCCAGGTGATGCGACGCTGCATGCGGTTGAAATTGGGGATTTTGGGGCTAGCGGATCGGCCGGCGGAGCTGGGGGCGGGGTCAGTCGAGTCGCCATCTGGCCCGGCAGCAAGGGAGCCGGCAGCCGAGATGGTCCCGTCGGCAGCCGCCGCGGAGGGTGGGGTGTCGCCGAGGGGACGGCGGGTGAGGAGGAGTTTTTTCTTGATCGGCTGAGGCTTGGGCGACTCGGCCGGGATAGCATCATCAGTATCGTCGGCATCGATGATTTCTTCGGCGGCTTTGAGGTCGGCGGGCCGGGGTGCTGCAGCAATGGTGGCCTTAGCGCCGAGGGACGGAGCCACGGCCAGCCCGATACGGCCGGCGAGCTCTGTCGCGATGCGGTCGGAGGTAACCAAGACCAGCTGCTTGTGGTGGCTGTCGGCGGCTTTTTTGAGCAGCTTGAGATTGATGATGCTCTGAAGCAGAGTGGAGCGTTTGGGTACGACAATTTGAACCGAAGAGGAGGTGGACTTGGTCAGTTTGTCGATGGCCGAAGTTATGTCTTCGTCGACTTCTAGATAGAGGGCATCGTCCTTCATGTTTTCTAGACTACCATAATTGTTACGGTTGCGTTATAGTGGGGGCAATTATCGGGGGCCAGTGGTGCCACAGGTCAAATCGAAAGAGCCGTTTATTTTAAAGGATCGGGTGTTGTTGGCGGCGCTGTTGTTTGGGTCGGCTGGCTATATTGTAACCGGGTCGTGGCCGGGGGTGGTACTGCTTGTGATGGCTTTTATTTTGGCCACGACTTGGGCGTTCCGGACGGCGGGCAGTCACCCGCAGCGGACGTTCCGGTTGTTGGCGACGCTGCTTTTGGTGACGCTGGGGGCTTTTTTGACCGTTTATGTGGCGGCGCATGAGGGGATGATTCGGTAGGAGGGGCGAGGAGGCGGAGCTGCAGAGTATTGACTAAATACCCTAAGTGTTTTAATATTAGCTAATTCTCGGATTGTCGGGAATACTTTCTTGAAATTTCGGCGTGAGAGGGGATGGTCCTTGTGACCAATGCGACTATCAAGGCCTATGTCCGGCACGATGGACAGCCGATTGAGGTTGATCCTGCGACCGGTCGAGTGTTG
>CAYOOH010000032.1:8003-9989 GCA_964405545.1 uncultured Candidatus Saccharimonadales bacterium
AGCTGGCCGCTCCGGACCTGACCTGGTCTCAGCTGCTGGCGCTGGTGAGCGCCACACCCGAGCTGGTCGGCGACATCACGGCGCTGCCGGCGATCGAGCTGTATCGGCCCCCGGCTCGGCCGGATACTTCTGCGCTCGAGCCTGGTCAGGGCCGGGTGCGGTGGTATAACCGAGGCCGCGGTTTTGGCCTGGTCGATTTCGCTACTGATTCTGGTGGCCAGCGCCAGGTGGCGCCGGTTACCGTCCACTGGTCGCAGCTTCCGGCGACGCCGGGCAGTCTGCGACACCTCGAGGCGGGCCAGATCATCACTGGCCAGCTGGCTCCGCGGCCGCCGCTGAGCGAGGGACGTCCGGTGCTGCCGGACCGCCTGGATCTGATGGTGGTCGGTGTTCGCGTGCTGGAAGGCGCGGCCGTCTAGGCCGCTGCTGTTGGCGCCGTTGCCCCGTGAGGGGTGACGGCGCCGTTTTGCTTTATTGTCGCTAAAGGTAAGGCGGCGTTTGAGAATGAGGTGTGGATTATCCGTTGGGCGATCCCGTGTCCGATAGAGTCAACGGAATCCGAGGTTTTGTTCCATAAATTGAGGCTGGAGTTAATAATTTACTCGGAATCCGTTATTGATGGGAGACGTGTTACCAGGCGAGGATGGGCAAACGCCCCGTCGCAGTTGACGGGGCGTTCGTGCCGGGCTCTTTTTTTGTCTAGGCGTCGGCCGCTGCTGACTCTGCTGCCAGCGTGGTGAAGACCTCGTCCAGCGCTGTCAGGATAACGTGGTCCTGGCGACTGCCGAACGGATCGAGGCACTTGACCTCGATCCGGCTGCCGCGGTTCTCGACCCGCCACTCGTCACCTAGGGCTGCCTGGAGACGACCGGCATAGTGCTCCGGGATGTAGGTCGTATTATGGCCGTATCCATCGACGTGGATAGTGTACTCATCCGGATGCCCCGGCTTATCGAATTGTACGTCGTAGGGGCTGACCTTGGCCCGGAAAGCCTCACAGCAACTTTCGAGTGTCGCATATGTCATGGTCGGCTCCTTTCGAGTAGACGACGGGGAGATCATGACATACATATTATATCATTAAATTATTTTATTGCAATATCAAGCCCTTACAAGTTGGTGCGCAATCTGGACCCTGCAGGAACCCGGCAGCATGCAATGCGCCTAGCCGACTCCGCTGCTCCCGCGTAAGATGGTGGTGGGACATCCTTTTCTCCCTTACTAGTTGTCTTCCAACTCCTAGTGTGCCGAGATTTGGGGTGTCCTTTTGGTTAATTGCGTTTCGGGGTCGAATTCATCGAGCTTTCATTGACTAAACTGTTTTTTTGTTTTAATGTATGGATGTTTGATTCTTGTTCCTTTTGACGGAGGTTACTTCATGGACATGTTGCCCGTTATCCGGCGCAAGAGCTTGTCAGGCAATCCGACCCGCGAGGATATGGAAGACCTCGTGCGACAATTTCGGGATGGGCTAAGCCGAGTTGGTATAACAGTGGGCGCAACGAGCGTCAATGCACCAAGCTGGTGGCCTGGTAGTATCTGTTCGCTTGGCTGCACCGAGCATGTGGTGCGCCTGGTCGGGATCATTCCCCTGGTGCGATTTGGTGTCAGGGGTGTCGACGTTATTTTTTGGGTCCACAGAACCTGGCGGGGTCGCTGGGAAGTGGCGGCAGACTACCTGGTCGCAAGTCCTCCTCGTTCCGACCAGCCGCTCGCGGCCGATGAAGCTGCGACTCTTGATGTTATCGAGGCGGCCGGAGTTGTCGCAAACAGATTGCTTGGATAGCTGTCCCCTACCGGCCCGTACCGGCGATGCCCCTTCGAGTGATCTCGAGGGGGCATTTTGCTACTCTTAAGCCGAAATCGCCCGCGCCAGTTTGCGCAGGAGGGTGTCGGTGGTGGTTTCGCCGCCGACTTGGTCGAGGCCGAGATTGGCCAGGCCCATGGGGGTGATGTCGGCGAAGCTGGTGAGTTTGCCGGTCTTGT
>CAYOOH010000033.1:0-9807 GCA_964405545.1 uncultured Candidatus Saccharimonadales bacterium
GGTGATGGTGATGCCGCGCTCGCGCTCCTGCTCCATCCAGTCCATGGTAGCCTCGCCCTGGTGGACTTCGCCGATTTTGTGTGTCTTGCCGGTCCGGTAGAGGATGCCCTCGGTGGTCGTAGTCTTGCCGGCGTCGATGTGGGCAATGATGCCGATGTTGCGGGTGTTTTCGAGCGTGTATTCGCGAGCCATGGGTATGCTTTTTCCTTTGGAGGTCGGACCTCGTGGTTACTATACTGCCGACGCCGTGAGGTCCGACCTCAGTGGCGATGCGCAAACAAAAAAGCGCGCGGTCGCAGTGCTGTAGTTTATCCTACCGGATGTCAGCTTGGCTTTCAAGTTTTTTGCGGAGATTTAAGAGATCGATTGTAGGCTTTTTAAGTATTAACCTAGACCGAGGGGCGGGGAGTTGTTATGCTTGAAAGATAGTTTAAAGGAAGGATTGCTGGTTACGATGACAGCTGTTTCAAAAGGTTCAAAAACTAGTTCGAGGATGGGGGGCTTTTTGCGGGGCAAGCTGGCTTTTAATCTTCCCCAAATTGGTTTGATCGCGGGCATTTTGGCGATTATTGGGGTAGTGGCAGTTGTTGCCACCCATGCGGCTAGCGCCACTCCCGTGCCTTGCACAAATATTGGCGGCGGCCATTATAACTGCTCTTTTTACACAACCGCACCGGTCCTGAATGGGAGTGGCGCGCAGGTCGGCACCCTTCATGCCGGCACGAACTGGGTGGTTTGCCAGCAGTGGGGCAGACAGGTGACGTCAGGGACTTACTACAACCATTGGTGGGCATGGACACTGTCGGATCAGAATACATCAGGCTGGGTAAATGCCGTTTATGCTCGAGGCGGCGATAATGATGGCCAGTTTGGCGGCGTACCGAACTGCGAGGGCAGGCACGGTAATCCACCCCAGGGTACCTTTGCTTATACCGGCAGCTGTAGCCTGACGGTGCCAGCAACGGCCACGACGGGTACGGTTGTCACTCCTAAGCTATCGGTTAAGAATACTGGCACGGCAACGTTTACGCCGGCGTTTACCATTACGCTGGCAGTAACTGATTTGACTGGTTTTACCCAAAATTATAAGGACTATGTATCGTTTAGCTCTTTGGCGCCAGGTGGCAGTACTTATCGGTATCTGACGGCTCGGCCACAGGACTCGATGGCGCAAACGCGAGTCTGGGAAAGCACGTTTAAGAGTCTAACTTGGTACGCTACCAGCTCAGACCCAGGCTTTAGCTGTCGCGACACCACTACCCGCGGTTAGACAAGAGTAGTGTCAATGGTTTTATGCCCGACTAGCTAGTTCTTCGGCTAGTCGGGCATAACCGGATACCGTCATACAAACGAGGACGTCACCGGGCCGGCTATCGCGCCTAATGTGAGCAATGAGCTCGGTTCGGTCGGGAAGGTAGTGAGCGGGAACGGGAAGGCCGGCCGTGATATCGCGGCCGGTGATGGTTTGGCCGAGAGTTTGCTCTCGTGCCGCTTCGATGTCGGTGATGTAGGCCAGATCGGCAGACGCGAAGGCTTGGTGATATTCGGACAGGAGGGCGGTTGTTCGGGAGTAGGTATGGGGCCGAAAAACCGCGACGATGCGGCGGCCGGGAAAATGCTGCCGAGCTGCCGTGAGCGTGGCCGCCACTTCGGTTGGGTGGTGGGCGTAGTCGTCTACCACGGTCAGAGCGGCGTCGGGAGCGGTTAGGATGTTGAAACGGCGATAGGCGCCCTGGAATGTTTTGGCGGCGGCGGTGATTTGAGCCCACGATAGCCCTTCGGACAGGCCAACGATAACGGCGGCCAGGCCATTGAGGACGTTATGACTTCCATAGAGCGGCAGATCGAGGCGGCCGAGCTTGGCCTGCTTGTGCCACACGTCAAAGCTAAGGCCGCCTGGTAGATAGGCGATGTTTGCGGCGGTGTAGTCGGCTTGGTCCAGGCCGTAAGTGAGGACAGGACAAGGCGCATGGCGGGCTAGGTCGGTCACGGTGGAGCTACCAGCCCAGGCTACCAGCCGACCCGCGGCTGGCAAGCCAGCAATAGCTCGCCCGAAAGCCGCCTTGACTGAGGCAAGATCGGGAAAAACGTCGGGATGGTCGTGTTCTACCGACGTTAGCACCAGGGTATCGGGATGGTAGTAGCTGAGCTTGGGCTGGGGGTCAAGGCTGGAGGCCTTATACTCATCACCCTCAAGCACAACGGTGTCGGCGCCGGCTAAACGGGCGCTGGCATCAAAATTGAAAGGCCGGATACCCACGAGATAGTCGGGATGACCGCCCGAGGCCTCAATTAGCCAGGCAATGAGCGAGGTGGTGGTGGTTTTGCCATGGGTGCCGGCAACAGCGATGACGTGCTGCGAGGTGGTGAGCTGACCAAGGTACTGGGCAAAGGATTGGATCGGGATGCGGCGGCGCTTGGCCTCTGCCAGCAGGGGGTAGTTAGCTGGCGTACCACCGCTTATGATCACCAGATCGACACCATCGAGCAGTTTGCTATCGGCGTGGCGCGACCACGGGATGCCTTGAGCATCGATCCAGGCGCCACCTAAATCGCCCTCTGGTACACCTTCGTCAAAGCCAGAGACGATCTGACCGGCCTGCTTAGCCGCCAAGGCCAGACCGCGCATGGCGTGAC
This sequence comes from uncultured Candidatus Saccharimonadales bacterium, assembly GCA_964405545.1. Lineage (GTDB taxonomy): Bacteria > Patescibacteriota > Saccharimonadia > UBA4664 > UBA4664 > CAYOOH01. The sequence continues at coordinate 2,638 of CAYOOH010000033.1, forward strand.
CAACGATGCCAATGAAAAAGAGATGGTGCTTAGTCTGGGGTAAAGAATTGGAGTGGCTCATTGGTTAATAGTACCATGAACCGAAAGCGTGACTTGTGTTATGTTATTATTTGTGGTATTACTTAGTACGTTGTCCCCGTTTATGGAGGTGTACCATAGATGCCTGAGACTCCGGGTACTGATGTGATAGCGATTGTTTGCGGCGCTGTCGGGTTGTTTTTGCTGTACCTGGCCGGACGGCGGGTCTTCTACGGATCCGGGCGCCGTCGATTTGTTGCAGTAGGCTTTCTCCTGCTGGGCGCCAGCCCCCTGCTGATTGTAGCGGCGCTCATCGTGAGCCACCTGCCGTTTGACCCCCGTTAGATCGTTTTTTTCACTGGAACGGCTCCGGTTGCCCTTGGGTGACCGGAGTCTATTCTTGTTGGCGGCTCGTTAGGCCGAGCCAACTTCGATCACTTCGCCGCCGACGTGCTTGGCAAAATAGGAGTCGTGCGAAATAAAGAGAATGGCGCCTTGATAGCGATCAAGAGCACGCTCGAGCTCTTCGATACTGGGCAAATCGAGGTGATTGGTAGGCTCATCAAGGATGAGCAGATTGGGGTTATGGCAGAGCATGGTAATGAGCTGGAAGCGGGCTTTTTGACCACCAGACAGCTGGGCGATCTCGAGACGGCCGTCCTGCTGGGGGTCAAAAAGATATTCGGCCAGGATTTGCTTGACGCGCTGGTCGTTGATCTCGAGTCCCCGCTGGTCGTAGACTTGGCGGATGGCTTGGCCCAGGGGCAGCGATAGGTAATGTTGGTCAATTTCTTGGTCGTAGACACCAATAACCGCCTTTGGATTGAGCTCGAGTGAACCGGCGAAGATGGTGCTAGAGGGCTGGCGGCCAGCAGCACTGGCTAGTATGGCCTTGATGAGGGTGGATTTGCCGACGCCGTTGCGGCCATGGAGTTGGAGCCTCTCCCCTACTGCCAGCCCAAGGCTGACGTCGGCGAACAAGGGCTTATGGTCGTAGCCGAGCGATAGGGCATCGACCGTCAGGAGCTCGCGGGAGCGATGTTCGCCATCGGTCCGGAGCTTGATGTTGCGGGCTTTGTATTTTTGATACTTGGCCACAACTTTGTCTTGCATTTGACCAATGGTCTCTTGATCGATCCAGAAATCCGGCCGCTTAAGGGTTGTTTGTAGCTCGTCGCGCTCCTTGGTGAGGCGGCGCTCAAGGAGCATAAAAGGGTTGGTCTTGTCGGCGGTACCGGACCAGCTGGCTTTTTTGGCCTTGGCTTCCCGGATTTGTTTGTCGAGTTTAATGATGCGCTTGTGGCCGTTCTCGAAGGTGTCGATTTCCTTGGCGGTGTTGGCGCCGTTTTGGCGGAGATAGGCTTCGTAGTTGCCGGGGAAGTTGGTTAGACCGTGGCTTTTCATCTCGACGATGCGGTCGACAACCGCCAAGACATCGCGGTCGTGGGTAATGACGACGACGGCCTGGGTGGCAGATGAGAGCCATTTGATAAAGGTGTCTTTGGCGACGTAGTCCATATGGTTGGTGGGCTCGTCGATGAGGGCTAGGTCGGCGTCGGACAGCGTGACTTTAACGAGTTCGACAAAGCGTTTTTGGCCGCCAGACAAGAGCGACATGGGGCCATCGACACGGTCGGAGGGGAGCTGAAAGGCGTCGAACTCGGCTCGGGCGCGTTGTTCGATGTCGTAGTAGCCCAGCTCGCCAAAACGGGTCAGGGCATCGGAATAGTCGGAGATTTTGACCATGTCATCACCCATGGTGTCAGGATAGGTGGTGATAATGTGGCGCAAACGAGCGTAGTCGGGCAGGCGCTCCAGAACGTACTCGAGCACGGTTTGATCGCCCAGACCGTGATGCTCTTGGGCGGTTGAGGCGGTGATGAGGCCACGACGGGTGTCGATGGTGCCTGTATAGTCGTGGTCGGTGCCGGCCATGATGCCAAGCAGGGTGGTCTTACCGATGCCATTGCGGCCAATGAGGCCGACTTTTTCGCCCGGCTGGATGGTGAGGTCGAGGCCGGCATAGAGTTTTTTGGCGCCGATGGTTTTGCCGATGTTTTGGAGGTTGATGAGCATAACCGAAGCATTATAACATGCCTAGAATGAAGTTGTTCTGACAAGACCGCATCTAGGAGGGTATTCGGGGCGGTGGTTGTTTTGGGGCCTGAAATCGGGTGTGACTTCAGGCCCCTGTTTGGTAAACGTTTGCCGCGACTAGGCCGTGGCCGCCTCAAGGCTAAGGGCTACTCTGATGGGGTAATCATCTGGTACGCCCAACTGGCTGCTATTGCCATGAACCCAATGGAGAGGAACGGTGGCGAGACCTTTGCGCCACTTGATCCGGGCTATTGTCTGGTCGTATTGATGATGTCGGAGTAGTTTGCGGGCAGCGGTACCCGGCCGATGGAGCAATAGGGTGCCGTCCATGCCGGCTCGTGCCGCTCCGACAATGCAGGCAACCGTGTCGTCGAGCATGGTGCATTGACTAGGAGCCAAACCCATCTGAGCGGCGATCAGAGCAAAGGCGGCCGGATCGGGCTTGGCGCAGCGATTAAAAAAGGAGTAGACGGCGTGGGTGACGAGGCCACCGGGAGTGAGATTGTGATGACTTAAGGTGGGCCACTGGATGGCACTCAGATTGGACAACAATCCAACTGGGCGCTGGCCAGTCCCGGCCCGAGCCAGCGCTGTCAGTGCTCCATCAATGAAGTCGTGACTTGTAGAGCGACTTTTCCTCAGCCTTTCGAGGAGGGCTGGCCCGTCTGCAGCACTGCAGCCAAGTTTACTCAATACTTCCTTGGCCCACGCCTCGGGTGAAATGTGACCGAGGTCGAGACGCGAATAGTATGGCTCGATCACTAGCTTGGCTTGCCGTGGATGGGTCCTCGTGAACAGGGCCACGATTTCGTAAGTTCGGAGGCGCTTGGGAGCTTCTTGGAGCAGGGTGCCAAAAACGTCGAAGACGAAATACTGGACCACTGGCTTCCTTTCTAATGGCCGGACGGGGTGTCCGGTGCTGTTTATTTTATTATCAGCAAGCCAGGTTGGCTACTAATGCTAGAACTAGCGAATCTGGCCATACTAAAAACGCCCCATCGGGGCGTTTTTAGTATGAGCGGAGGTTTTAGTAGCGGGCGAAGTGGGCGAAGGCCTTGTTGGCCTCGGCCATGCGGTGGGTGTCTTCGCGCTTTTTGATGGCGTCGCCCTGGTTGTTATAGGCGTTGAGAAGTTCGTCGGCTAAGCGCTGATCAAAGCTTTTGCCTGACTTGTTGCGAGCCGCCGTGAGGATCCAGGTCATGGCCAAATGGATCTTGCGGTCGCCGCGAACTTCGATCGGCACCTGGTAGGTGGCGCCGCCAATACGCTTGGCTTTGACCTGGACTGCGGGGGCAACATTCTTGATGGCGGCATCGAAAATCTCAACCGCCGGTTGCTTGGCCTTGGCTTCGACGGTGGCAAGAGCGTCATAGAGCAGGGTCTCGGCTAGGCGTTTTTTGCCGTCGCGCATGATTTTATTGATCATTTTGGTGATCATGACATTGCCGTAGCGAAGGTCGGGACCGAGAGCTCGGTTGAAGGATTTGGTGGTTTTACGTGGCATTGATTTCTCTCCTTTCGAGATACTACCGCTGATCCGGAAAAAGAGCCGGGCGGTTCATGCAAATGGTTAATGAGGTTAGGCTGCGGCTTTTTCTTTTTTGGCGCCGTACTTGGAGCGGCCTTGCTTGCGCTTGGCGACGCCAGCGGTGTCAAGGGCGCCGCGAACGACGGTGTAACGTACACCGGCCAAGTCTTTGGGGCCGCCACCCTGGATGAGGACCACCGAGTGCTCTTGGAGGTTGTGGCCGATGCCGGGGATGTAGGCGGTGACCTCCATACCGTTGGTGAGGCGGACACGTGCAAACTTGCGCAAGGCGGAGTTTGGCTTACGAGGAGTCATGGTGCCGACCTTAACGCAGACACCACGCATGAAGGGCGAGTTAAGATTGTAGGTCTGGCCTTTGAGCGAGTTTTGAACACGAGTCAGGGCCGGGGTGGCCGACTTTTTCTTGGGGTCTTTGCGCGGCTTGCGCAGGAGTTGGCTAATGGTTGGCATGCGTACCTTGGTTAATTAACAAACAGGCTGAAGTGATATTTTTTATGCGTCTTTATATGAGACTACAGTACAGTGTTTGATTTTACCTGATAAGGTTGGGTCCGTCAATGATTTGAGACTTGAACCCGAGATGTTTCGGCCTGTCCCGCGCTTAAAATGCAGGACAGGCTGGATAATAGATCGGAGGTGTAATAGAGGCTGGGCGCTCTCTAGGCGACGATACGCCATTCGACGGGCGCCCCATGCAGGGTACGATAGACGCGACTTAGTGTCTGGGCAAGCCGCTGCTCGTCAACAAAGTCGGCTAGGGCCTTGATTATGAGGCATTGGTTGTCGGGGTCAATGCGCTCAACTTGGGCAACCATTCCTAATTCGTCTTGCCAGGCACGGCTTAGAGTTTGCCCCATATTGAGACGGGCGAGCAGAAGGCGGCCGGAGGTGTTGTCGGTAAAGCTGATGGTAAAGAAGGCGTAGATGGCGCTTCCCAGCTTGCCACGTACTACGGCTTGCTCGTGCGGCGTCAACTGGACCGACTGGGGGAATTGTACCGTTGTACCCTGGTCGGTAAGGCGTCCGATGGTTCCGGTGTACACCGTATCTCCCATGCATCTCCCAATCAAAAATGCTGCTGATGGACAATCGGCTCGTTACATTTTATGATTATCTGGAGTTTTGTCAAACACCAAAAAACGCCCCGGAGGGGGCGTTTTTTGTGCGGAGCGAGCTTTAAGCTTCGGCGGCAGGAACTTTGGCTGCGGCAACGTCTGCCGTGGGCTCGGCGTCAATCTCGAGCGCAGCTCGGTTGGCGTCATCTTCGGGCTTAAAGCCGGTGCCGACGGGGATGAGCCGGCCGATGATGACGTTTTCCTTGAGACCGCGGAGCTTGTCGGTCTTGCCGCGGATGGCGGCCGCGATCAGGACGCGAGTAGTGTCCTGGAAGGAGGCAGCGGACAGGAACGAGTCACTGGAGAGCGAGATCTTGGTGACGGGCAGCAGCAGCTGGGTGTAGGTGGATGGCTGCTTGCCGTCGGTCTCGAGGCGCTCGTTGTCCTCGACCACGGACTGACGCGGCACGATTTCGCCGGTCACAAACAGGCTGTCACCGGGCTCCTCGATCTGAACCCGACTAAACATCTGACGAATGATTACTTCGATGTGTTTGTCGGATACGATCTGACCCTGAGCCGCGTAAATGGTCTGGACTTCGGCAATAATGTAGCGCTGAACGGCGTTCTCGCCGGACAGGGTGAGCATTTCTTGCAGATTGATGGAGCCTTCGGTCAGGCGAGCGCCAGGGGTGACGAGATCGCCTGTTTTGACCTCAAGGTTTTGGAAGGCTGGAACGCTATATTCACGTTCGGCGCCACCGGTGTGGGTGAGGTCGATGGTGTCTTTGTGAACTTTAACCGTGCCTTCGGCCTTGGCCTTAAGCGGCTTTTTGCCTCCATCCATGGTGGCTAGAACGTCGCCAGGGGTGACTTTCATGCCGGACTTGACGGTGGCATGCCGGCCTTCGAGTTCGTAGGTGGTGACTTTGAGGTCGGCCGGGGCGATACGAATCACCTGCTTGCCGCCGGCGTTCTTGACGGTCACCACACCCGCTACATCAGCCAGGATAGCTTGGGCCTTGGGCGAGCGGGCTTCGAAGATTTCTTCGACCCGAGGTAGACCGGTGGTAATGTCTTCGCCAGCGATACCGCCCTTGTGGAAGGTTTTCATGGTGAGCTGGGTGCCAGGCTCGCCGATGGATTGAGCAGCAATGACGCCGACCGGCTCGCCGAGGACGACGAGGCCACCACGAGCTAGGTCGAGGCCATAGCAGAGGCGGCAAATGCCCCAGCTGGTGCGACAGGTCAGGACGCTTCGTATACGGATACTGTCGAGATTGGCAGCTTCTATGGCCTGAGCGTGGTCGTCGGTAATGAGCTCCAGAGCCTTAACAATGGTCTTGTTGCCAACCTTGATGTCGACGGCAGCTACACGGCCGGACAAGCGATGGCCAAAACTTTCGCCGATGCTTGCCGACTCCCCTCGCTGGACCACAGTGCCGAGTCGATCACCACAGTTGTCTTCGGTAATGATGACGTCTTGAGAGACATCTACCAGACGACGGGTGAGGTAACCGGATTCGGCGGTCTTGAGGGCGGTGTCGGTCAGACCTTTGCGGGCGCCGTGAGTGGAGTTGAAGTACTCGAGTACCGAGAAGCCTTCTTTGTAGTTGCTCTTGATGGGCAGCTCGATGGTACGGCCCGACGGGTCAACCACGAGTCCGAGCATACCGGCAATCTGGTTGGCCTGGGCGGTGTCACCTTCGGCGCCGGAGTCAATGAAGATGGCGGTGGAGGTGTTGCCTTCCTTGAGTTTACCGGCGACTTCTTTGGTGATTTGCTCGTTGGCCTGTTTCCAGGTGTCGACGGTCCGCTGGTAGCGCTCGACCTCGGTGATGAGGCCCTGGCCGTATTGGTTAGAGATGCTGGCTGCTTGTTTTTCCCCGGCGGCAATAATGTCGTTCTTGGCGTCGGGAATGAGGTAGTCATCGAGCGAGACGGACACACCGGATTTGGTCGAGTGCTCGAAGCCCAGATCCTTGACCCGGTCGATAACCTCGGCTGTGGCATCGCCACCGTAGCGAACAAAGACTTCGGCCATGAGGCGCTGAAGGATTTTCTTGGTCATGGTGACGTTACGGAAGCCAAAGTCCGGGGGCAGGATCTCGTTGAAGAGAATGCGACCGACAGTGGTGTCGATGAGCGCGCCTTCGATTGGGACTTTGATCAGGGTCTGAAGCTTGATGTGATCGGTCTGATGGGCGTAGACGGCCTCGTTGGGGGTCGAATAGGCCTTGGTGGCCTTGTCTTCGCCGAACTTCTGGAAGGTTAGGTAGTAGCAGCCCAGTACTATATCCTTGGAGGCGTCGACTACCACTTCCCCATCGGCTGGCTTGAGCAGGTTCTTGCTCGAGAGCATGATCTCGCGGGCTTCCTTCTGGGCGGCGTCGGACAACGGCACGTGGACGGCCATCTGGTCACCGTCGAAGTCGGCGTTGAACGCGCGGC
>CAYOOH010000034.1:0-9673 GCA_964405545.1 uncultured Candidatus Saccharimonadales bacterium
GCATGGGACCTACCGTCATCCGCTTCTGATCGTCAGTCATAACCTCTATTCTATCCCTCTCTGACCAAGCGGCCAATTGACAACCGCATCGCCCAGGTTACTTCAGCGGTCCAGCATATCCAGCCCCAAACCGACCGACCGGCAACCCAGGAGCTACTACTCTCTCTGTGCCACCAGTACTTCGGTCAGCTAATCTAACCCCCCGGCCCCGCGCGTTCTCACGTGCGGGGCCATCTCATTACCGGCAGGTCGCCAGATTAATCGTCGTACGGTTCGGCCGCCCGCATGCCCGCCGTATCCGGACTACCCGGCGTCAACCGGCCACCGCCCCCCGGCACCTGATCCAAACTACTAATCAACACATCCCGCGGCCGCGCTCCGTCCGCCGGCCCAATCACCCCCTGCTCCTCCAGCAAATCCAGCAATCGGGCCGCCCGAGCATAACCAATCCGCAGTCGCCGCTGCAACATGCTAGCACTCGCCTTCCCGGCCCGAAATACCGCTTCGGCTGCTTCAGCAAACATGTCATCATCCACTTCGCCCGCATCGCCCCCGCCGCCGCCCACCGACTTGCCCCCAATCGTTACCCTCTGGCTCAACACCTCATCGTTGTATTGTGGCGGCCGAGCCGTCCGCAAGTAGTCCGTTACCGCCTTGACCTCTTTCTCGTCCACCCATGCGCCCTGAATCCGCCGGGGCTTCATAAATTCCGGGCTCATAAACAACATGTCGCCCTTCCCCAACAGCTTCTCCGCCCCCATTTGGTCCAAAATCGTCCGCGAGTCAATCTGACTGGCCACCGAGAAAGCCAGCCGCGCCGGAATATTAGCCTTAATAATACCCGTAATTACGTCCACGCTCGGCCGCTGCGTCGCCAGCACCAAGTGAATCCCGACCGCCCGGGCCATCTGCGCCAGCCGCACAATCAGCGACTCCACATCCGCCGCCGCTAGCACCATCAAGTCCGCCATCTCATCAATGATAATCACAATATACGGCATGGCCTCATCAGCATGCGCCTTGTTGTACTCAATAATATTGCGGTTACCCACCTCGGCCAGCAACTTGTACCGCCGCTCCATCTCCGCCACCGCCCATTTCAGCGCACTAATACACTTTTCCGGCTCCACAATTACCGGCGTCAACAGATGTGGAACATCATTATAAAGCCCCAGCTCCACTCGCTTCGGATCCACCAAAATCAGCTTCACGTCATTGGGCGAATTCCGGTACAGCAAGCTTGTCAAAAGCGAGTTGATCATGCCCGACTTACCCGAGCCCGTGGCGCCGGCGATCAGCACATGCGGCATCTTAGCCAAATCCGTAAACATCGGAATCCCCGACACATCCCGACCCAGCGCAAACACCAATGGCGCCGTCTCCTTCTTCCACTCCGGCGCCTCCAGTACCCCCCGCAGCCTCACCATCGCAATCGCCTTGTTGGGAATCTCCACCCCCACCGCACTCTTGCCCGGAATCGGCGCCTCGATCCGAATTGGATGAGCCGCCAAACTCAACGCCAAGTTAGTGTCCAAACCCGTGATTTTATTTAATTTCACACCCGCCGGCGGCGTAAACGTATACTGCGTCACCGTCGGCCCCACATTTACTTCAGCCATCTGAACATTAATGCCAAAACTCTCCAACGTCTGCGCAATCGTAGCCGCATTCGCCTTAACATCCCCGGCGTCAGCCTTACTGCCAGTCGTCTGGAGCAACTCCAGACTGGGCGGCGTCCACTCCTCGGCCGAGTTCGCCGTCAGCGCCTCTTTTGGGGCCTCAGTCGCTGCTGGCGCTTTCTTTACTCCGCCTACATTCAGCTCACCCCGCATTGGCAGGGCGGTAATAACCGGCGCTCCCGAGTTGTCATTCACCTTCAAAGCCGCCATCTCCGGCACACCCACCGCCGCCTCCTCGGCCGTTCGCTCCCGCGTGAATCCGCTCAAAACCGCCGTCACCAACGTCTTAAGACTCATATTCGTCGCCAAAATCAAACAAATCACCACCAGCGCCACCAGTACAATACTAGACGCCGCCGCATTAAGCACTGGCGCCATAGCACTCACAATCCCGTAACCCACAAACCCCCCGCCATTACCCGCCTGGGCCTCCAGCAGTGCATTCTCCCGGCCAATCCCTACATGCAGCAAGCCAGCCAGGCTCGCCAACAACCCGACGTACCCCGCATACGTCAAGCCGCGCACTTCGGCCTCCTCGGCCTGGAACAACAACCAGGCCAGCGTCCCAAACACGATCGGCAACAAATAGGCCGCGTATCCCAAAACCATCCGCAAACCACCGAACATGCCCGTCACCAGGGAGCCACCAAAATTAAAACAGCCCAGGAGCGTCAAGACCGCCAGCAAAGCCAGCACAATCGCCGAGATCTGCCGCCGCGCCTCGGGCGACAAACCCGTCGACTGACCCGCGCCTTTGCGCCGGCCGCGCCCTCGCGCTGCGGCCGCTGTTTTGCGCCCGCCGCTTTTCTTAGCCAACTTCTTGATAGCCATACACTAACATTATATCAGACCATAAGGATGATCACGCAGGGTCAGGCAGGGTCAGGCCTCGGCCAGGGACGAACCCTCTACAAGGCCTGACCCTCTGGCTCCAAAGGCTTCAACCAAACAGGCGGCCTACGAAGCCACCGCAAGCTCGAATAATCATAGGCGCTCACCTCCTGCACCAGCGCCGCCGGATTCATATGAATGTATGCTTCCGTCTGATAAAGCTGGCGATCGGAAGTAACGTGTACCGCCTTATACGTATCCTGAAAAAGACTGCCCACCCTGTCGTATCGCCGATTAAAGTACATCACGTAGCTAACCGTCACGCAGCGCATCAGGTCGGCGATACCCTTATGCGTATATTGTTTGACCAGCAGATGAAAGTGATTCGGCATCAAACAATAGGCCGCCAAATCAGCTACCGTCGACAGATCAAGGTGCAGCCGATCCGTTGCGTCCGGCGGGGATAGATAGCGCTTCAGTAAAGCCAGAAAAACCCGATAATCCTGATCGTCCAGAAACACGCGACGCTTCTCCACGCCCCGATTGTACAAGTGATAATAGTCGCCCGGCACATACTGCTTTATTCGATTCTTGCTTGGCATAGCCACACTATACCGAACTAAAACCGTAAGTGCAAGGGCAAGGCTGCAAGGGCAAGGCTCGTCCCTGCCAAGGGCCTGACCCTGTCCCCACCCCCTCGCCGCCCGCTCCGCCCAGCCCCTCACCCGCGGTCGCCCTAGACCCTAGCCCACCCCCTAAACCTCGTTAATCACCGGCAAAATCATCGGATTACGCTTCGTCTTGGCGTACAGCAAGTCGCCGATCTCATCCCTCAACCGCAGCTTAAACTTAGTCCAATCCTCTCGCGACGAGGGTCCGACCTCCCGCTTCTCAAAAGCCTTGCGCACCTCGGCCCGAGCCCGGTTAATCAGATCCTCGTTCTCTTTCATGTAAATAAACCCACGCGAGATAATATCGGGACTCGTTACCAACTTGCCCGTCTTGCGCGATACCGTCGCCACAATCAAGAACGCCCCATCATTACCCATCGCAATCCGATCACGCAACACCACGCCTTCTACATCCCCCACGCCCGCACCATCCACCAGCACGATACCCGATGGCACGCGTGACCCTTTCACTCCCCTCGATGGCGTCAGCTCAAACGTGTCGCCATTATCCATCACAAACACGTTTTCGCGCGGCACGCCATTCTCCACTGCCACCTCAGCGCTGTATACCAAATGATGGAACTCGCCATGGATCGGTAGGTAATACTTCGGCTTGATCAACTTCACCAGATCACCCACATCATCCCGGAATGCGTGACCCCCGACGTGTACCGGCCCGTGTCCCCGCAGCTGCTCAGTTGCCCGCGAGTAAACAATCGCTCCCTCGCGCATCAAGTCGTCAATCAACGTCACTACCGCCACCTCATTACCCGGAATCACGCTCGAACTCAAGATCACCGTATCACCCGGTTTAATCTTGATGTTCTGGTGATCACCGGTACTCATGCGTACCAGAGCCGAATTCTGCTCACCCTGCGACCCCGTACACAGCACCACCACCTTGTTATCTGGCAAGTTTACAATATCCTGCACCCGCACAATCAGCCCAGCCGGAATCTTTAAGTACCCCAGCTTCACACACACCTCCACATTCGTCAGCGTCGACCGGCCCACTAACGCCAGTTTGCGCCCCGCCTTGGCCGCCGCGTCAATAATCAGCTGCACGCGTGTAATCGAGCTCGAAAACGACGAGATAATAATCCGCCCCTCTGCCCGCCCAAACAAATCGTGAATCGTCGGCTCCACCACCCGCTCACTCGAGCCATGGCCCGGCCGGTCGCAGGCCGTACTGTCGCTCATCAACAGTGCCACACCCTCTTGGCCAATCTCGGCCAACCGTCCAAAATCCATCAGCTTACCATCCAGTGGTTCCGGATCCGCCCGCCAGTCACCAGTATTAACCACTGTCCCGGCCGGCGTCCGCACCACCACCGCTGTCGAATCCGAAATCGTGTGCGTCACCCGCACTAGCTCCACATTAAACACCCCGATCTGCACCCGCTCGTGCTTATCCGGGTCCATCACCATCCACTTCGGCGTCTGGATCTTAAACTCGCTAATCTGCTTCTCCACAAACGCCAGACTCAACCGCGAGCCATAAATCGGCACCGGAAACTTCGGGATCATATAACCCGACCCACCAATGTGGTCCATGTGGCCGTGCGTAATCACGATTCCCCGCACCTTGTGTTTGTTTTTCTCCAGATACGTCACGTCCGGAATAATATAGTCCACCCCCGGCTGCGTCTCCGGATTAGGGAACGCAAATCCCATATCAATAATCAAAATATCGTTCTCGAACTCCAGCGCCATCATGCTTTTACCGATCTCGCCCACCCCGCCCAACAAAACTACCTTCAGCTTGGGTTCGCGCGCCGTATAGTTAGCCCGACGCTCCCCTCCGGCTGCCACCGCCCCCTCAGGTGCGCCACCTTTAACCGGCCGCGCCTTAGTCTGCTGGACGCCGCCCATGCCGTTAAAAACACTCTTGTTTACCGGCACCGTATCGAGTGTCGGCATCAGGTCGGTGTGGTTCGGTAGCTGCTGCCGATCACGTCGCCGGCCTCCCCGGCCGCCACCGCCGTTACCGGGCTTACCCGCCGGCCTCGGCCCAAACGGCTTGCCCCCCTGCTGCTTGGCCTGGCCGTCCCCCGGCCGCATAGGCCGCTGGCCGGCCGGCCGCTGGCCCCCATTCGACGGCTGAGCCTTACCCAGCAGCCGCTGGCCGTTCGGCCGCGATCCACCCGCCGGTTGTGAGCCGGTCGCCGGTCGCGAACCCACGGGTCCCATTGAGCGGCCCTGCCCACTGTCGCCTCCGCCCACCACCGGCTGATTCGTAGTTGATTCCAAAATAATAGTCCTTTCTGTCAGGCCGCCTAAAACCCAGCGGTCCACCTGATTGATAAATAGTAAAAACCGAGATCATGAGCTATTGGCTCACACATCCAGCCGCTCTCACGGCCGCATGTCTAAGTCCTAACTAAGCTTTTTCAAAATTGCCGGAATTAAGGCAAAATCATCCACCAACGTCTGTTTCATGCTGCCGTTGTACAATGCGGCTGCCGGATGAAACAGCGGCAAATACACCTGGCCGTCCTTGCGTACCGGCTTACCGTGCGCCTGGCTAATCTTAAGCTCTGGCAAAAACGAATTCATCGAGTGCCGGCCCAAGAATACAGTCAGCTTCGGCTCGATCACCTCAATCTGCCGCTCCAGATACGGCAAAAAGGCCGCCTTCTCCTCTGGCTCTGGATCTCGATTGCCCGGCGGTCGGTACTTGAGAATACTGGTAATAAATACATTGTCTCGCGCTAGCCCAATACCCGCCAACAACTCGTCCAAAACTCTGCCCGCCGCCCCCACAAACGGCCGGCCCAGCTTGTCCTCGCTAGCACCCGGGGCCTCGCCAATAAACATAATGTCAGCGTCAGGATTACCCTCACCCATGACCAAGTGCGTGGCCGTTTTGGCCAAATCCGGGCAGATATGGGCTTCTACAATATCTGTCGCAATCTGGTCAAGACGGGCTTGTTTATCGATATCTATACACCACGTTAAATTGAAACTGAGAGACGGCACCGGCTGCTTTCGATGCGAGAGTAGCTACACTATAGCACACCTTCACTCACAACGCCAGACCCTAAACTCGTTACTTACGAAAAGTATTGACAATTTAAACAATGTGTACTATAGTAATAATCACCATACCTCACCAAACCAACAGAAAGGGGACGGTCATGGTTGAGGTCTCAGCAGATAAGGTACGTCGTCAGATTTGCGACTTCGTTCACGAGCGCTTCACCCGGGGTCTTTTGGACGCCGCGTGGGACGACGAAGCGGAGCGGCGAATTCAAGAGCTTTGGACCCTGTGCGAACCACTGGGCCTGAACCTTGACGACGTATACGATGAGGCCGAAGACGACCTGCGCGCTGCCATGGGACTCCATGACGCGTAATGGTTCGTTCTGGACGCGCAAGCGTTCAGAACACAAAGTCCAGCTCTCCGCAAGCCCTAGCACTCCCGCACAACGGCCCTCGTGGCCCACCCGCCTCCAGACCCGCCTATCACGCGGGTCTTCTTTTTGCATCAACCGCCCGGAGCAAAGAGCTACCCCGTCCGCGCCAGAATCAACCGGCTCCCCGCCTCGCATCAGCCTACCGCTCCTTAACCGCCTTCATGCTCAAGTTCAACCGACCTTGGGCGTCAACATCCACCAGCTTAACCTTAACCGTGTCACCCACCTTCACCACGTCTTCCACCTTGGCGACCCGCTCGTCTGCCAGCTGCGACACATGCACCAGCCCGTCCTTACCCGGCAAAATATTCACAAACGCCCCAAACTCCATCAACTTCACCACCTTGCCCGTGTAAATCTTGCCCACCTCCGGATCCTCAGTCAGGCCACGGATAATCTCGATCGCCCGATCCGCCCCTGCAGCCTCAGTCGCCGCAATCATCACCAGACCCGAGTCCTCGATATCGATCTCCACCCCGGTCTCGGCAATAATCTTATTGATCGTCTCGCCGCCCTTACCGATCACCAGCGCAATCTTTTCCGGATTAATCATCACCTTGTAAATCCGTGGCGCAAACGGGCTCATCTCGGCTCGCGGCTCGTCCAGTACCGCCATCATCGCCGCCATAATATGCTGCCGCCCACTATGTGCCTGATGCAACGCCTTGGCCATAATCGCAGGCGTAATACCCTTAACCTTAATATCCATCTGCAGCGCCGTGATTCCGTCCTTGGTTCCAGCCACCTTAAAATCCATGTCGCCGGCAAAATCCTCAGCCCCCTGGATGTCGCTCAAAATAACATATTTATCCGCTTGGTCGTGATCAATCACCAAGCCCATGGCGATTCCGGCCACCGGCGCCTTGATCGGTACACCGGCATCCATCAAGCTCAAAGTCGACCCACAAACACTGGCCATACTCGATGACCCATTCTGGCTCAACACCTCGCTAACCGTCCGGATCGTGTAAGGAAACTCCTCTACCGGCGGAATTACCGCAAGCAACGCCCGCTCGGCTAGCGCCCCGTGGCCAATCTCGCGCCGGCCTGGCGATCGCATCGGCTTAACCTCGCCGCTCGAGTAACCCGGCGCGTTGTAGTGATGCATATAGCGCTTAGTTGTGTCCTCTTCCATCGTGTCAATCAGCTGCGCGTAGCTCGTACTGGCCAGCGTCGTCACGTTCAGCACCTGCGTCGTCCCGCGCGTAAACAACGCCGACCCATGAGTCCGCGGCAACAGCCCCACCTGCATGCTCAACGGCCGAATCTCAGTCGTCTTGCGTCCATCCGGCCGCTCGCCTTCCTCAAGAATTGCTCGCCGAATTTCGTAATCAATAACCTTGCGGAAAGCTACCTCCAGATCAGCGTGCTCGTAGTGGTCGCCAAATTCCGCCACTACCTCTTTTTCCAGGTTACGAATCGCATCGTGCCGGACATAGTGATCCTGGTGCCGAACCGCTGGTCCCAGCCGGTCCTTCAAGAAACCCCGCACTACCTCGATCACACTTTCGTCGGCCTTAAACAGCTCAAATTCCTTTTGCTTGGTCCCCAAAGCCTTCACAATCTGCTCTTGTAGCTCAAGTACCGGCTGAATACTCCTGTGAGCCAGCTCGATCGCTCGGATCATGGTGTCTTCGTCCACCTCCATGGCTCCGGCCTCGACCATCATGATCGCGTCCTTGGTCCCCGCCACTGTCAAATCTAGCTGACTAGTCGCCATCTGCTCTTCGGTCGGAAACGCCACCAGCTCACCGTCAATCAAACCCACCCGCACGCCAGCCACCGGCCCCTCAAACGGCGCGCCACTCAAGCCGAGCGCCGCCGACACCGCCGTCATAGCCACAATATTTGATGCGTACAACGGATCCGCGCTCACCACCATCGCCACCGCCTGCACATCATTGCGGTACCCCTTGGGGAACAACGGCCGCACCGGCCGGTCAATCAGACGCGCACTCAACGTCGCACGTTCGCTTGCCCGTCCCTCACGCTTGATAAATCGGCTCCCCGAAATCTTACCCGCCGCATAAAACCTTTCTTCGTAATCAATCAATAGCGGAAAGAAATCAATCCCTTCTCGTACCTGATTACTAACCGTCGCCGTTGCCAGCACTACCGTGTCACCGTATCGCACCGTTACCGCACCATCAGCCAAAAAAGCCATTTTGCCGGTCTCAATTGTCAACTCACGACCACAAAACTCAGTCGTAAACGCTTGAGTCTTCCCGCCAAACGGGTGAATAATCTGTTGTTCCATACAATCCTTAATCGGTAGCGCGTACGTGCCAGGGACAAGAGATTAAACACGTTCAGTCACGGTGTTAATCCCAAAGCTCCAACACTCACGCCTCGCCACCTAACAAAATTCTAACCTGGGCGTGTGTGCGCCTATAGTACCACAAGTTCAATCTCAATCCAAAACCGAAAGATAGAAACGTACGATCCCGGCCCCGCAAAAAGCACGGAGCCGGGATCAGATAACCATTAGGCCGCGACCTCGGCCGGTTCGTCTTCGCCCAAGAACTCAGGCCCATAGAACCGTCCGAACACCAGGTAGTAGCCGATCTGAAGCTCAGTCTCATCGAACTCCAGTTCGGCTGCCACCTGACCAAACACATCCACCGCCGGCCGAGTCGGCCAGATAGAGGACTGATAGAACGTGTCCGACGGCCAGTCTCTGACCGCCCCTTGTCCACGCTCGGACAACGCCCCAAAGCGTATGTGCAGTCGGAGCGACAGCACCTCGCGTAGCCGCTTCATCTGCTCTCGCCGCATCACCCGCAGCGTGGGATCGTCCACCGGGATCGGTCTCAGAGAGGCCTTCCTCTGGCCCTGTATCACCTCGACCAGACGCAGCTCCCCCTCCAGGTAAAAGAGCCCGACCAGCCCCTCGTCAAAGACACACAAGTCTCCCGGCCGGGCGCTGTCCTTGTCATACAAACCGCTCATCAAAACCTCATCTCAATCGAAAGTCTGAAAAGCCTAATGAATATAACACAAAAACGGATAAAAATCAAGAAAACGTAATGGTTCAATAGCTTGGAATACTTTGACAACTAAAACGCGGTAGCCGAAT
>CAYOOH010000035.1:0-5246 GCA_964405545.1 uncultured Candidatus Saccharimonadales bacterium
CGCTTCCGCTCTGGGGGGGTCGTCGCGGTTGTATTACGCTTGGTATGAGGGTGAGACAGTGGCGTTTTTGTGGCTGGCGGTGGCGGGGCAGACGGCCTACGAGCTGTATGGCGGGGTGACGGAAGCGGGTCAGGCGATGAAGGCCAATTATGCTCTGAAGTGGCGGGCGATTGCGGATATGAAGGGGGCCGGGTATGGGATTTATGATTTTAATGGGCGGTTGAATGAGGGGGTGAGTCGGTTTAAGGAAGGGTTTGGACCGGCAGCGACGGATTATGTGGGGACGTGGGATTACCCACTGGCGGTGGTCGGGTACCGGGTGTGGGAGCATTTGTGGCCGGTAGTAAAGGCGGCGGGACGGGGCTTGGCGCGGCTGCGGGGTGGTAGGGCGAGTTGAATTAAAGGTGGGCTGGGTTTTGGATGATTTAAAAAACATGAACGCCCCGATGAGGGGCGTTCTGCCGATCATTGGGGCGTTGGGTTGGTGATTCGCCGGAAGTCTGACTCGCGGACGACCAGGTAGTCGGTAAAGACGGTACCGAAAGGGCCGCCTATGTATCCGGGACCGGTTCGGCCCATGTCGTCTGTTCTGAGGGCCTGAAGGGAATCTGGCTCCCGGTCGGTGATGTCATAAAGTCCAGCAACGTGGAGGCCGAAATCATTCCGCTTAAGTAGGACGACTCGGTCGTTGACTCTGAGGTCGCGGGGATCGATGGAGTGGCGGGCGAGCCGAGCGGCTGTTTGGCCGGTAAGCGTGTCGGTCATGAGTGCTCCTTGGGCGGCTGAGAAGCGAATGACTACTGGGCGAGGGTAACACTTTTTGGTTGCGTGGTGGACTGTGCCTAGGCCGAGCTGGGCGCGATGGTGTCGCGGTTGGCCCGGCGGGCCAGTGCTTTGGTGACGGCTGCCTGGACGGCGGCCGGGTAGGCGCGTCGCACCTTGCCCATGATAATGAGGCGCTGACATAGCTCCGAGGCTGCCTGGACGGTAGCCCGATCAAAGGCGTCCGGCTCGGCAATAACCAGATAGGCTGCCAGCATAGTGGCCTCAAGCCGATCTGGGGGCGGAGTGCCGTTGAACAGTCGGCGCAGATTGGCTTGATCGAGGAGAGCGACAAGCTGGGTCAGCGCAGTTTGGTCCATGGGACCTCCAAGGCGTACTGTAGTGGACTAAACTTTTTTACTATAATTTTACTTAAAAGTCTAGCTCGATAGAGATGGGGCAGTGGTCGGAGCCTAGGACGGCAGGGTGAATGTCGGCGGCGGTGATGTGGGACCGGAGGGCGGTGGAGGCTAGGAAGTAGTCTATGCGCCAGCCGACGTTGTTGGCACGGGCGTTGCCAAAGTGCGCCCACCAGGTGTAGAAGCCGTTGCCTTGTTTGAAGAGGCGGAGGGTGTCGATAAAGCCGGCGTCTATGAAGGCTTGGAAGCCGGCACGCTCCTCGGTGGTGTAGCCTTTTTTGCCCTCGTTGGGTTTGGGGCGGGCGAGGTCATCGGGAGTGTGGGCTACATTGAGGTCGCCGCAGAAGATGACGGGCTTGGCGGAAGCTTTGGACTGAGTTGTGTGGGGAGTGGCCTCAACCTGCTGTTCGGCGGTGGCGCCGGTTAGAGAGAAGGTGCCGGTCTCGAGGCCTTTGCAGTAGTCGAGAAAGGCTGGGTCCCAGTGGTCGCGGCGGAGGGGTATGCGGGACAGGTCGTCTTTGGCATTGGGGGTGTAGACGGTAACGAGGTAGAAGTGGTCGAATTCGGCGGTTAGGATACGACCCTCGGTGTTGGGGTCGCCGTAGTTGTCGCCGGTCATGTCGTATTTGGTGCGGAGAGCGTCGGGTAGGCCGTTTGAGGTGGCGAGGGGTGGGATTTTGCTGAGGATAGCGGTGCCGGAGTAACCGGGGCGGTCGGCTGAGTTCCAGTATTGGTGGTAGCCGGGTAGGTCAATGTCGGTGTGACCGGCGCCGGCCTTGGTTTCTTGCAGGGCAAGGATGTCGGGTTGTTGGGCGGCGATAAAGGGAGCAAGTGAGTCTTTGCGCAGGACGGCCCGGATGCCGTTGACGTTCCAAGAGTAGAGTTTCATGTGGGTATTGTAGCGCATAAAAAAGACTAGCGCCCCGCGGTAGTGCCGCGAGGCGCTTGATGTGTTAGAAGAGGTCGGGGCGTTGGGTCCGGGCGAGGTTCAGATTGGTGCGGGTGGTGTTGGTGGCGGCTAGGGTAGCGACGTTATGAAGCATGAGCCATGCCATACTGGCGCACTTTTCGCGCTCCATGACCTTGGGCGTGCCGGTGAAGGAGGTGACGAGGAATGTCTGCGACACCCAGTGTTGCAGGAGCTGGCCGTTGGGGGCGTACTGCAGGTCCTCGATGACCCAGAGAGGAGTGAGTGCGCTGGGCGGGATGGTAATATCGTGTTCTTCGAAGACTTCACGAATGCATGCGTCTGCCAGGCGCTGGCCGAACTCGACGCCACCGCCTGGCATGTCCCACTTGTGCGGGTCGTTGCGGACGCCGGGGGTGGTGGCGGTGCGCTGGGGGCCACGGAGATGGAAGAGGAAGCGCGGATGGGGCCGATCACGGTCGCTGGGATGCATGATGAGGGCGCCGACGCCGATGCCCGGGCAGACAATGCCGAGCTGGTCGTCGGGGACGAGGGCGGGTCTGCGGCTCATGAGTGAGACCTTCCTGTGAAGATGCAACTTTATTATTTTACTATCAAATACTCAATAAAGCAATGAAGTGCGGGGATTCAGATAAGATCTTGACTTTTGCAATTGCTATTGCGTAGAATGGCTAGCGGCAATGTAACGCTATCCGATTCCAAGTGATTGGAGCAT
Organism: uncultured Candidatus Saccharimonadales bacterium; assembly: GCA_964405545.1. Lineage (GTDB taxonomy): Bacteria > Patescibacteriota > Saccharimonadia > UBA4664 > UBA4664 > CAYOOH01. The sequence goes on from CAYOOH010000035.1 coordinate 2,825, forward strand.
TTTAAAATGTCTGATTCACGTAGTTGGCCGTTGATTACGATTGAGGGGCCGCGGAGGATGGTCTTTGTCAGCCTGCGGCCGGCGGGGCAGGTGTTTAATGTGGCGGAGGCAGCTCTATCTGGTGCTGCTGGTCCGCGGTTTAGTCTGCCGGTGGCCCTGGTGGCTGTGCTCGTGACGAGCGACGGTCTACCGCTTGAGACGGTTGATATGAATAGGCAAGCATCTGCCGATGGCGCGGCGCAGTACCCGGTGCTTTTTCGCTCGGTGCCGCAGAATCCGACGATTTTGCTTAGCCGTAGAGCTGTGGGGCGTGATGTAGGAGCAATTTTTCTGCTCGCGCTGCCCCTGTCGGGCCGGGATCAGCTGCCCGAGGGCGTTGAGTTTGGCATGGAAGCTCCTGAGCTGCCTGGCCGCATTCCGATGTCAAGCGGTCGTGGCCGCGGGGTGGTTCTGGCGCGGTTCGTGCCGGTGGCTAACGGCTGGGAGGTGGCGGTCATCAACCAGCTAACTATGGAACCGCGCATTCTTGGGCCGTATATGTAGCGACTGGCCCGATGTTTGGGCAAAAAACTGGGCGCTCCGGGAAACTGGAGCGCCCTTGTTGCTGTGTCTAGAAAAAATAAGGAGTCGGCCCCGCTGGTGGGCGGGACCGACGTTGCTTGGAGGGAACGAGCCGGCTAGGCGGGGCTGGGGATGCCGGCTTGTACTAGCCGAGCGCTGTGGCGGCCGGTTACAAATAGTCCTGACCGGAATCCTAGCAGCGTGGGGTCGGCAGTGGGGTCGATGGTGCTCAGTTTGGCCCGACCTTGTCTGAGGTGGGTCTTGATGGTGTTAACTGACCGACGCAGGATGCTCCCTATCTCGGCCTGATTGAGGCCGGCAGCCCAAAGGGCTAGCACTTCGGCTTCGCGGTAGGACAGACGGACTTCGGGTGGCGGGAGGGGTTCGGGGCGTATCAGACCTAGGACGATGGCCCTGGTGAAGGCGCCGGCTGTTCGAGTGACGTTGAGTGATTGCCGTGTTTGTTTGAGCCGGCTTCGTTCGATTTCGGTTTGGGGGACTCTGTGTACGCGAGATACGAGGGTTCTGATACCGATAGGGATGATGGTGGCTGTGGGGTTGTAACCATGTGGCAGCGAGAAGACCATTCGTTGGTGCCAGGAGGTGCCGTCACATTGAGGGCGCCGAGACGACAGTTTTGGCAGGTCGCCTCGACTGACTGCTTCGGCGACTATTTGTCGCAGATCGCACATTTGGTAATGCTGGCGGATTTGCTCGATGCTGGTTGTGATGGCGTTGGCTTGCCACGGGAATCCCCGCCGGCGCAATTCAAGCCGGAAGCAATCTTGACCGGTTTGCCGTATAGCCTCCAGGATGGCTAGCTGATCTAGGGACAGCGGCGGGGTAGTGTGTGATGGCCAGTTGATGACGATATTGCGCTGTTGTTCCAAGAGGCGGCTGGCTCTAAGAACCAGCAGGTTGGGTGGGGGTTGGGTACACAGCACGGTGTTATTCCTTTCTAGAGAAGGCTATAAATGCTGCTCATACATAGTAACGGTTTTGGTAATAATGAAAAGAGGAGTGGTTTTGCGCGGGTGGGCAGAGTTGGTCCAGATGGGCTGGAATAGGCTACAATAAGATTACTTATGGCAATGCGACGGGCAACTGAAGAGGAATTGGCGCAGTGGGACGACTTGGTGGCGGCTAACCCGGATGGCGGGCAGGCGCTGCAAACTTGGGCTTGGGGAGAGTTTAAGGGGCGCTGGGGCTGGGAACCGCGGCGATTTGTGTATGAGTTGGATGGTGGACGGCGGGTGGCGGCGCAATGGCTGATGCGCCGGGTGCCGCTGCAGGGTGAGGTCTGGTATTGCCCGAAAGGACCGGGGGTGGTAGCGGCGGCGGATTATGCGGAAGTAGTGCGGCAGACGCAGGCGGCTGGGTGGCATGGCGTGTTGGCGCGGTTGGAGAGCGAGGTGCCAGCGGATGATATGACAACCGAAGAGCTGGGGAGTTTGGAACTAGTGCGAGCCAATCGTGACCCGGGGTCTAAGGCGACGGTGGTGGTGGATCTGAGTGGAGGCGAGGAGGTGGTTCTGGCGCGGTTTAGCCAGACGGCCCGGCGCAATATCCGTAAGGCGGCGGCAGGGGGTGTGACGGTGGAGGCGGTGACAGCGACAGCGGAAAACTTGGCCGTGATGTTTGAGCTGATGCGGGCAACGGAGGCGCGGGCGCACTATGGTCTGCGGCCCGCGGCCTATTTTGGTGATTATTGGGCGGCTCAGGCTGCGGCCGGCCAGGGCCAGTTGCTGTTGGCGCGGCATGAGGGGGAGGTGCTGGCGGGGATTTTTGTGACGCATCTGGGCAAGCGGGGGTGGTATAAGGATGGGGGGTCGTTTGATAAGAAGCGGGAGCTTTATGCTTC
>CAYOOH010000035.1:5256-9625 GCA_964405545.1 uncultured Candidatus Saccharimonadales bacterium
GCGGCGCCCCCCCGGGCGCGCGGCCGCGCCGCGCCGCGCGCCCCGGCCCCCCCCCCCCCCCCCGCCCCCCCCCCCCCCCCCCCCCCGCCCGTTTGATAAGAAGCGGGAGCTTTATGCTTCTTACTTGGTGCAGTGGGAGACGATGCGGTGGCTAGCGGCACGGGGCGTAACTAGTTATGACATGGTGGGGGTGCCGAACCGCGATCAGATCGGGACCGGAGATGGACGCGATAGTTTGTATGAATTTAAGCGTAAGTTTAATGAAGAGATCAGCGAATTTATTGGCTGCTGGGATGTGCGGCTGAGCTCGCAGAAGTATCGGTTTTGGCGCAGTTTTGGGGAGCGGGTAGCGGCCAGGCTGGCGAGTCGGACGCGAGAGCGATTTTTGTACTAATGGTTAAGCGCTCTGCGAATAGTCCCAGAGCGCTTTTCTGAAGCTGGGTTGAGTGGACGATGGTATGGTGCCACAATCTTGTGTTGTCTAGAAGAAGCCTCGTAACCGATGGGTTGGCTACGAGGCAATAGGTCTAACTGTCTGAAGGGGCGGGGAGCCGGTAGGTGGTGCCGGCGGGACTGATGCTGATGGCCAACTGGCCGGTTTCGATGAGCTCTTGCAGAGGGTGCTCGAGGTCCGACGGGTCATTGAGGTGGCCGGCACGGGACAGTTGGTCGGCTAGCTGGTTGGCGCTAAAGCCGGCGCCGGCGCCTGCTTGTTGGAAGTGTTCGAGCAGGTGGGTCTTGAGGGCGCTGAAGTACCGTTGCTCGAATTCGCGGATCCGGCGTCGGTAGCGGAAGGTTCCCCAGGCGCCGCCCACGATCATGATGAGAAAGATGGTCAATGGGATTGCTACTCCTAGCCATTGCTGCATGGAGCGATCCTCGATTCGGATAGAAAGGGCGGCTTACCTAAGCAATTATAGTTCTTGAGGTGGTTATGACAAGGTGGCGGGTTTGATTGAGTTTTTCGGGAAGACGGGGAGGTATACTTATACAAGTACTAACTACAGGATTGGGTATGTTTAGAAAGCTAATTAAAGCACTGATTCCGCGGGATTTGTTCCGGTCGATTGAGCCGTATGGGCATCTGGTAGAGGCGATGGTATTTAATATGTGGAATGGTTTTCCGGCTCGGGGTATGAAGGTGATCGGAGTGACAGGGACGAACGGTAAAACGACCACTAGTTTTATGATCCATCGGATGCTGCATGAGGCAGGCTATAAGGTGGGGATGATGACTACCGTGGCGTATGGCGCTGGCATGGACATCAAGCCGCAGATGACGCATATGACAACTTCAAGTGCGCCGGTGGTGTTTCGGCGGATTAAGGCCTTGCGGGCGGCAGGGGTGGAGTGGCTGGTGTTGGAGACGACGTCGCATGCTTTGGCTCAGAACCGGGTTTGGGGAATTCCGTTTAGTATTGCGGTGTTTACGAATTTGACTCACGAGCATTTGGCTTACCACGGGACGTTTGAGCGGTACCGACAGGCCAAGGTGAAGTTGTTTAGGCAGACGGCGGCAAGTGCTGGGGGGTTGCGGTTGGGGATCGTGAATGCGGACGATCCGAGCGCACCGTATTTTGCGGCTGCGGCGCCAAGGGTGCTGAGGTACGGGGTGCGACAGGCGCAGGTAGAGCTGCAGGCAACCGGGGTTACGAGTACGCCGCGGGGTAATGAGTATGAGGTGGCGTACGAGGGGCAAAAGTTGCATATCAAGACCGGGTTGCCGGGGAGTTTTAATGTTTACAACAGTTTGGCGGCGGTGGCTGTCGGCTTGGCATTGAAATTGAGGCCGGCTCAGATTGAGCAGGGGATTGCGGCGCTGGAGGGAGTTGAAGGCCGCATGACACGGATTGATGAGGGCCAGGATTTTGCGGCGATTGTGGATTACGCTCACTCGCCGGATAGTTTTGAAAAGTTGTTTGGCGACCTTAAACCGATGGTAAAGGGTAAGCTGATTGCGGTGTTTGGCTCGCAGGGGACGACTGGAGATGTGGGCAAGCGGGCGATTCAGGGTAGGCTAGCGGCCGAGTACGCCGATGAGATGGTGGTAACAGAAGAAGACGACCGGCAGGAGGATGGGGTGGCGATTATGGAGGAGATTGCGGCGGCGGCCGAGAAGGTTGGTAAGGTAAGGGATAAGAACTTATGGCTGGTGCATGACCGGACCAAGGCGATTGAGTTTGCGGTGGCCAGAGCGCGGTCGGGGGATACGGTGCTGTTTTTGGGCAAGGGCCACGAGAAGACGATTGAGCGAGGTGATGGCGAGCATCCGTGGGATGAGGCCGGGGTGGTGCGGGGAGCGTTGAGGGGGCGGACGGGGACGCAATAAGACTCGGCGCAGGGCTTCGGAGGCGAGGTGCTTAAACACGATACTCCTTTTTGACGAGGAGAGGTGGTTTGCTTTGTCGCTATATTGTTTTTGACACGAATGTCAATCGAGTTGGTTGCGGGCCATGTAGTTGGTATACCAGGAGTAATTGTGGCCAAAGAATTTGGCGATGAGCTCGATGCCGAGCTCGGCGGTGCGGGCGCGTTCGTCCTGGAGGGGATTGTATTCGGCGACGTCGACACCGATGACGCGGCCGGTACGGCCGATGTATTCGGCGATGGTGGCGATTTCGCGGTAGGTGAGGCCCTTGGGGTTGGGCATACCGGCGCCGGGGGCGTAGATTTGGTCGATGACATCGAGGTCGAGGCTGATCCAGAGGTGAGAGACGCGGGTGGCTAAGTGGTCGATTTTGGCAAAGAGGGTGGCTAGGTTGGAGCTAAGGAGATCGAGGAGGGTGAAGGTGGACAGAGACTGGCGGGCGATGAGATCGAGTTCGGCTTGGTCAAAGTCGGAGCCGCCGATGTGGAGGAGGTTTTCGGGAAGGATTTTGATAGCCGGAGTGTGGACGTGGGCCAGTTCGGGGGCGCCGAAGCCGAGGAGTGAGGCGAGGTGCTGGCCGTGGATATTGCCACTGAGGGTGGTGTCGGCGGTGTTAAGGTCGCCGTGAGCGTCGAAGTAGATGAGGCCGAGGTTGCCGTTGAGTGCGGCCGAGGCGCCGGAGACCAGGCCGAGGGTGAGCGAGTGGTCGCCGCCCAGGCCGATGATGCGGTGGCCTCGGCTGATAAGGTCGTGGGTGAGGGTGGCGGAGGCTTGCGAGACACGGACGATTTCGTCGAGGTAGCGCAAGCTGGGGTGGCCTGGGTTGAGGACGGCGCGGTTGCGGATGGATAGGTTGCCGTGGTCGGTGATGGCGAGGCCGGCTGCCTCGAGTTTGGGGATGATACCGGCGTAGCGGAAGGCGTCGGGGCCGATGTCAACGCCGAGGTTTTTGGCGCCGAGGTCGAGGGGAACGCCGATAAGAGTGGTGGGTTGGTTGGCGGGAGTTATTGGTGGTGGGGCGATGGTGGGTTTGGGCATGCTGGGATTAGATTAGCACATGGCGGGTGGTGTCGGGAGTGAGGATTGGGTTTGGGTGGGTGTGGTGAGGGTGGTCCATGAGTGTGGGTGGGTTGTCGTAGGTATAAGCCGCTTGAAGGAGTTTGGATTATCTTGTTAAAAAAAAGAGCGCCCCCAGTCGGTTGATGACTGGGGGTGGAAAACTAGCGATTGGCGCGATTGTTGTAGAGACGTCGTTTCTGGATGGAACAGGCGATTCCGATGATGACGGCGACTACCGTCATGAAGGCGGAAAACCAGCGGTCGACGATTAGTTCGGCGCTGGCATGCCAGCCAGGTGTAAGCAGCCACAGAAAGAATGCTACGAATAGACCTAGCGTCCAGTATGTGGCAACTTGAATGGCGTGCAGACGGCGGTACGTTGGGTTGTTGAGCTTGAGCCTGGCGATGTATAGCTGCTTGCGTTGCCTTGTGAGGCGACTGGTGCTGGACATATGATCAACCTTTCGAGAGTGGTGGAGGCTGGTCTGGCAGGCGGAAGTGTTCAACGCCGTCATGGATTTCGGCCACGATTTTGCCTTCGGCAATGAGCTGGTCGAGGGCGACTTGAGGGTCGGAGAGGGATCGGGTGTCTGGGTCCGTCCGCAACCTGGTTAGGGCTTCATGTACTTCCTCTGGGGGAAGCTTAGAGATGCCGTCGATTATGAGCTTCTTGAGGTTTTGGATGAAGCGGCGGCGGCGCTGCGCCTCTTCTTTCTTGTTCTGTCGAAGGACAACTATGGCGGATCCTGCCGGTATTAGTACAAGCAGGACTATGGTCACGGCGAATAGGATTAGTTGTTGTACCAACGGTCTACCCTGCCTTTCACTAAGAGGAGCAGGAATATGCTACTCTAGATGCTTGGTTGTATTATGTCAACGTTTGCTACCTGAACCATCCCACACTTGAGCTCCAACTAAAAAGACGACACACTGTTTTCTGTC
>CAYOOH010000036.1:0-9038 GCA_964405545.1 uncultured Candidatus Saccharimonadales bacterium
TGGGGTCGTGGGCGGGGGTGACTTTGACGGCGCCGGTGCCGAACTCGGGGTCGACGTGGTCGTCGGCGATAACTTTGATCTGGAACTTGTGGCCGAGGACGGACTGGGCCTCGATTTCTTGGCCGACGTATTGGGCGTAGCGTTCGTCACGCGGGTTGACGGCGATAGCGGTATCGCCGAATTTGGTCTCGGGGCGGACGGTGGCGAGGACGAAAGGGCCGTAGTTGATGTAGTAGAGTGGGTCGAGTTGTTCGCGGTGTTTGATCTCGATGTCGGCGAAGCTGGAACGGCAGTAGGGACACCAGTTGACGATACGGTTGCCGCGGTAGATGAGGCCGGCCTGGTGGAGGCGCTTGAAGGTGTCGTAGACGGTGGCCACGATGTCGTCATCCAGGGTGTACTTGAGGCGAGACCAGTCGACGGAGAAGCCGAGTTGGCGCAATTGGTTGGTCATGGTGGTCATGTTTTTGCGGGTGAAGGCGTCGACTTGGTTGTAGAATTCTTCGCGGCCGAGGTCAAAGCGGGACTTGCCGTCTTGCTGCAGAAGGCGTTCGTAGACCACTTGGGTCTCGATGCCGGCATGGTCGGCGCCGGGGAGCCAGAGGGTGGGGTGGCCTTGCATGCGGCGATAGCGGGTCATGATGTCCTCGATGACAAACATGGCATGGCCCATGTGGAGGTCGCCGTTGGCGTTGGGCGGAGGCATGATGATGGTGAAAGGGGGCTTGTCGGGGCGAGCGGTGGCGGGTCCTGGCGTTGCGGCCATATCTGTCTTGCGCTGGCGCACGCTACCCTTCTCTTGAGTGTCGGCAGGATGATGACCAGCGCCAGCTTGCTCGCCCGATATAGCCTTCACGCCACCCGCAGATCGCAGGTGTTTATTGCCTTCGGGCTTGAAGGCGCCGGAGTTCTCCCATTGGGTGTAGATGGCGGCTTCGTATTTGGCTGGATCGTAGGTTTTGTCGAGCTCGAAGGGTTGTTTCAAGGCGAGTGTCCTTTCTAAAACGTTGGCGTTATGTGGCGAAAGGGGAGCGCACGGGCGCTCGTGCCGGGTTGTTATGTGGGTCAAGTGTAGCGGGGAATGGGTGGTTTGGCTAGGTTAAGCGGGATGAGGAGGTTTGGTACTATGGTAGGGCAATTTGTGTGCTCGTTGAAAATGGTTAGAGAGGGACGATGGCTTTGAGGAAACGCAAGTTCACGGACGCCGAGCCGGTACGCCAACATGTTCGAGTTTTGGTGGCGAGTGGTTGGGCTAAGCGAACTTTAGCGCGTCGGGTGGGTATGTCCGACTCCTATATTGGGCAGTTGCTTGAAGGATCGGGCAGTCATCCGCCGCCGGCAATGATGCATGCTGATGTGGCGGCGGCTCTACTAGCAATTGAGTCTCCAATGGAGGAGTTGAGTTTGATTGGAACGAGGCGGCGTCTTGAGGGATTGATGTGGATGCGCCACAATGGGCTGCTGATGTCTGCGCAAACGAACTTAACGCCCGGAACTATTGCTGGTATCTTGTCCGGTAGGATCAAAAAGATAAGTCCTTTTACGTATGTCAGTATACGTCGCTATTACGAGAAGATGTGGAGGGTAGATGGAGAATCCCAGCCCGCGCATCTGACTGCTCGCGCCAGAGGATATGCGCCACCCATAGCCTGGGCTTCACTCGATGCTATGGATGATGGAGCGACTGTCCCGCGGAGCTGCTTGGTTGAGGCCTTAAGCTGGTTAGAGAGTGTGAAACGGCCATTCGAGGATGTTTTGGCTAGTCTGACCGACAGTGCGGCCGTAGATGCAGAGCCGGTGCGCCGACATATTCAAGAATTGGTTAGCAGGGGCATGCCTTATGCGGCTATTGGAGCGAGGGCGAACTGCAGGGCCGAGGACGTGCGGGCAATTCATTGCGGCTTGGCTCGGGACGAGCCGCCCCTGATTGAGACGCGGGCCGGCACTGCTCGAGCGATCTTGAGGGTGGAGCTGGATCCTTTGGCGGTATTTGGTCGAACGGCCTCAACTCGGGATTCGGTTTACGCCCTAGGGGCGCGTCGTCGGTTGGAGGCGTTACTATGGATGAATCATTCTGAATATGACTTGGCACGGAGTTGTGGCGTGAGTCAGCCAATGATTAGCAGAATTCTGCATGCCGGTAAGGGTAAAACGCCAGAAAGGATTAGTTGGGAGCTTCATCGTAAGGTTGTGGCCGTATATGAGCAGCTTTGGAATGTTTGGGGGAGATCGTCGAAGGCTCGTACGCTAGCTGAGACTCGTGGCTACGCCCCACCGATGGCGTGGGACGATGAGGCAATTGATGATCCCGAGGCCCGGCCTTATCGAGGTGAGTCGCATAGAACTCCGGTCGAGAGGGGTCAAATTACGCAAGAGAACATGATTTTCTTGCACGGGAGTGGGGCGTCGCTTCAAGAGACATGCCAAAGACTGGGGATTAGCCGTGGATATGTTTTGCGTACCAGCAAGGAATTGGGCTTGGTGTGGCGGGAGGATTAGCCCGAGGAGTGTGCGATGCAGGTGGTGGTGTATTGACCGGAGTACTTTTTGATGGTATTTTCTGGAGCGGTATTAGTAATGTCTCTACACATCTTGCGGATGGAGTGTGATCTGAATGCCACGGTGGCGTGGACTTGTGATTGGTGCGGTGGTGGCAGTACTGGCTCTGGGAGCCGGCGGCTGCTCAAAGCCGGCCAGCGCTGGCGGTGACGGTGGGCATGGCGCGACGGGTGCTGCGCCGTCCCCGGTGCAGGAATCGACGGCGCTGACGCAGCAGGATTCGGCTGAGGTGAGAGGGCCGGTGACGCCGGTGACGTTCATGAAGTATCTGAATTGGCCGGAAGGTCGGCAGCTGGATCTGCATCTAGTCAACCCGCGAACTGATCTGGTCGGCAAGTTGCCGAGTGGGAAGTCGTGGGTGCTGGTGGGTCTGAGCGAGGTCAACAACAGCGGCAAGGTAGCGACGGTGCGGGTGTACCGACTGTCGCTGCGGAATGATTTTGGCGAGATTGTCGATCTGGAACTGCCGGCGGATTTGTTTGTGTTCGTGGTGGACAATGACCACGCCGGGTCGGCAACGCTGACGTACTCCAAGAAGCCGTTTTACACCAAGACGGCGGGCGGCTCGATTTTTGATCCGAGTCTGGGAACCGATGCAGCCAAGAAGGCGGCGGTTGCCTTTACTGGCGAACATACTGCGCCTCGTCTGCTGATCGAGCGATATGTGACGTCGGTGACGGTGATTGTGACCGAGCAGCAGGAAGCGGATCGGCACACGCCGGGTTTGTACGCTATTTCTGAGTAGCCGTAGCTTTGGCGGCTGGCTGGGCCGGTACTTTCAATGGTACCGGCCTTTTTTCGTGGTGAACTCGCGAGCGGCGTGATTGACAGTGGCGGCGAGCGGGTGTTAGATTCTTTTGAAATGTCAAGGCTTGTGACCTCAGATGAAGTAATTGAACTGCTGCTAGGTGGTGGTATCGGGGTGATGCCGACAGATACGGTGTATGGCTTGGTGGCGCGAGCGGCGGATGTGGCGGCCGTGGAGCGGTTTTATGCAGCTAAGCCGCGGGAGCGCAAGCCGGGGACGGTGATCGCGGCTAGTGTGGAGCAGCTGGTGGCGTTGGGGGTGACGGAGGAACGGTTGCGGCACGTAGCGGAGTGGTGGCCAGCGAGTTTGAGCGTGATTGTGGAGACGGTTGAGGGGATGGACTACTTGCACTTGGGGTTGGGGTCGCTGGCGGTACGGGTGCCGGCGGATGAGAGGGTGCGATCGGTGTTGGAGCAGACGGGGCCGTTGGTGACGACGAGCGCTAATCTTGCCGGTCAGCCGACGGCGGTGGATGCGGAGGAGGCGCGCGAGTATTTTGGCGAGGCGGTGGATTTTTATGTAGCGGGTGAGCGGTTGGAAGGGCGGGCGCCGTCGACGATTGTGCGAGTGTTGGCCGACGGTGGTATCGAGGTGTTGCGACGGGGGGCTGTGGCGGTGGATGGGATTGGGCGGCGCCGGGGGTAGCCTGGCCGGGGGTGGAGGTGCTTGGTGGACCGAGAAGGGGGCTAGCGGGCTTTTTGGGTTGGTGGGCATGGGCGGCTACCCTCCAAAATGGAGGGTGCGAGAAGGAGTTGTCGAATCTGCGGTGTAATTATGCCTTGGGATAGGTATTTTTTGAATATTTGGAATTATACTAAAACCTGATCCTCCATTTTGGAGGGTAAGGGATATAGGGGGCTCGGGTGCGGACAGGGAAAAGGAGCCGAGGCTGTTGAGGGCCTCGGCTCCTTGATTGGTAGGGGACTGTTTATGGGCGGTGTGTGGTGGTTCTCGAGGCTCCTAGCAGCTTTTTTTGAGGTTGGTTACCGATCAAGCTGAGGCACGCGTCGAAGCGTTTTGACTTGTGTGTCGCTGGGCAGCGACAGGTCATAGATGTCAGGTTCTCCGCCAACCCAAAGTCGAGAACTGACGATCGTATGGTTTGGGATTTGGGAAGGGCCGACGACGCAGCCAGTGAGAACTTCGGTGCGGCCGGGTGGGAAGTGGAGTGTGACGAAGCCTTGGCCGGGCTTGAGGTTACCCAGCGTAGTCTTGCGACCGAACAACATGGGCTGCTCCTTAAGGGGGCGGATACGACGTGTGTTTTATATCATATTTTTTTGGGCAAGATCAAACGCTGAGGCTGGGATCGGTTTGAGAAGAGAGGTTAGTACGGGGCTAAGATGTGGCTGGTTTTGTCGAAGGGTGAGGCGAAAAAGAGCCGGGGTCCGGGTGGGACCTGGGCTCTTTTGACCTGAACACGTCATTACCACTACTTGGTAATGAGTTTGGCGTCTTCTCGCCAGAATAGGACTAAGCGCGTCCACCAGTCCTCGGAAAGAACTGGGTAATCTTGCCAGGTATCGTAGGGGCGGTGAGGCGTTGTGAGGGTGAGTCTGGTAGCCTCGGCCTTAAGCCGGCACCAGGCGGTGGTCAAGATGACATGGTGCTCGCAGCAGTTGTCGGTCGCACGTTTGTCATAGGGTGTCCGGTGGTGCGAAGAGGCGAGCGAAATCTGGTAGTGCAGGAAGTTCTCGTAGAGGCTGGCAAAGGCGTGTCGGCGATCATCGGGGGAGATTCGCTGAAAGAACTGAAGGGCGATTATGACGTTGATTTCGGTTCGAACATAATGCCGGTCAAAACCTTCGGTGGTCGTAACTATCTGCTCGGTGCTCCGACAATCCATGCCAAGACTGCGCCAGTATCGCTCTGATCCCCAATTGGAGTTATCCCGGACGGGAAACCGGCGGAGGCAGAGTGTCTGGATGTCTTGTCGGACTGTTTTGACTTGGCGATGCGCTCGACAACAGTCCCAGGTGTAGAATTCCGGGTGCTTTAGGCAGCCGGACTCCAACAATTGAATTTCGAGGCGGTTGTAGGTCCATTCAAGATAGAGCTTGGCCACATCGGCAAGATTGCCGGGTGGGAGTGACGCAACGTATTGACCAAGGAGCGGAAGTGAGAGGAAATGCTTGTCGGGCAGGCGGTATTCTTCTTCTGCTCGAGACATGAGGTGCCTTTCACGAGTACCGATAGACTATTTGTTAATACCATAATTGCATGATTATGTCCACTTCGGGAGCTTAAACGGCCAAACTGGGATCGGTCTGGAGAGTGAAGGGGTCGGCGGTGCGGCCGGCTTGGTAGAGGTGGTAGCCGAGGGCAGCGACCATGGCCCCGTTGTCGGTACAGTACTCGAAAGGGACGTAGGTCATGGGCAGGGGGATTGTACGGGACACTTCTTGACGGAGGCGGGTGTTGGCGGCGACGCCACCGGCGATGACGACGGATTTGGGCTGGTATTGGTGGTAGGCGCGGAGGAGCTGGGTGACGAGGCTTTCGCAGACAACACGTTGGAAGGAGGCGGCCATGTTGGTTTTTTGAATGTCGGTCAGGCGGGTGGGGATTTCGGGGGAGGGGGTGCGGAAGTTGCCGCCGATTTGGGTCTGGAGACGGCGGAGGACGGCGGTTTTGAGGCCGGAGAAGGAGAAATCGTATGTGTCTTTGATGAGGGCTTGGGGGAGCGGGTAGGCGTGTTCGTTGCCGGTGGCGGCGAGCTTGCTGATCTGGGGGCCGCCGGGATAGGGAGCTCCTAGGAGGCGGGCGACTTTGTCGAAGGCTTCGCCGGCGGCGTCGTCACGCGTGCTGCCGAGGAGGCGGTAGTTGGTGGGGGATTCGAATAGAAGCAGGTCGGAGTGCTTGCCCGAGGCGCTAAGGGAGAGGAGAGGAAATTGCGGTTGGGGGTCGATGAGGAAGTTGGCAAAGGTGTGGGCGACGACGTGGTTGACCGGAATAAGCGGAAGGTGGCGAGCGGTGGCGATGGTGCGGGCGGTGAGGGTGCCGATGAGCAGGCTTCCGAGGAGACCCGGGCCGTGGGTGACGGCAATGGCGTCGATGTCGTCCCAGGTGAGGTGGGCTTGGGCTAGGGCTTGGTGGATAACGGGTAGGACGACCTCGATGTGGGAGCGGGCGGCGACTTCGGGGACGACGCCGCCGTATTGGGCGTGAAGGTCGATTTGGGAGGCGACAACATTGGAGAGGGCTTCGCGGCCGTCGCGGACAACGGCGGCGGCGGTTTCGTCACAGGAGGTTTCGAGGCCGAGTATGAGCATGGGGTGATTGTAGCATGATGAGGACTACGGGTGAGTAGGGCAAAATTTTTGCGAGTAAGGCCGGCTGAGCAACCAGCGTATAAATGTGAGACTCCCCGCCTGACTTTGAGGCCGGCGGGGAGAGTAGGCGTTTAGCGCTTGGGGAGGACACCAGCCAGCTGCATGAGCGTAGTTCGGGTGATGGGACCCAGTGTGCGAAGCCGAGGTGGGTCTTGAGGGGTTACCAGAATAATGCGACGTTGGCCGGTATGGTCAGGGGGCAAAGCGCTGATTTCCCGGAATAGCTGATTAATGTACTCGAGCCCGCGTCCAGCGATCTGATACCAGAGCACGACTCGGTTGCGGGGTTGGTGAGTGAGGGGGTCGAGAAGGGGCGGGAAGTTGGTTTTGTCTCGCCAACATTGAGGTATGGCATCATCAGGCTGCAAAAGGCTGATTGTTGGCATATGGATACCTTTGTCGGAGAGGAACTGGACAGTTTTGGATTATGTCGTTTTGGGATAATTTCGTCAACTTTCTGTCACCTGAGTCTTGAAAACCTCCCACTCACTTCCCTCTCGAATCCCTCTCGAACATAAGCCCCGTTTGTCTTGCGGAACTCGCTATGCTCAAACAGTCCTAGACTGCACGTGGCTTATGTTAGTCGGGAGGGGGAGGGGTTTTGAGACTCGGGTTGTGGGCGTTGCAGTGACAAAATCGCCGCCTTCGATTTTTTTAGAAAAAACCGGAAGCGGCGATTAGGGTGTAGCGTGGAGTTTGCGACTAGTGACTGGAGACCAGCCAGTCCTCGGGGAGGCATGTGAATGGCGTCAGCCAGTCCTCTTCTCCAGGCAGGATAACCGCGTAGGTTTGCCAGAGAAAGTCGAACAGGTCGTCGAGGTTGAAACAGAGCTCGTAGGTCTGGTTGGGGAGGTAGAGACGTATGAATCCGTCTTCGAGTCCCTGAGTGAGCTCCTGTCGTGTGAAGAAGCCCTGGATATGGGGGTACTGGGTCAGCCGCACTTGGACCGTGTAGCAGTCGTGGGTATCGAAGACGAGCTCTACCTCGATATTCGATAGGCGTACGCCGTCGTCGACGACGGTGATTTCGTACTGACCGGTGACGCGGACGCCTTGGCTGGGAACCGTAGGAGCCGAACTGGCAGTCATGAAAAGCCTCCTTTCTGGGTAGGGGGTGGCTTCATAATTGCTTAGCGTTAACGATACCATGAAAACCGCCCGCCTCCAAGATATGGAGGGCGGGCGGTGAGCGACTGGCGGCGGTGTGGGGTGACACGCTAAGCCGCACGATGAGTGGGAAAGGACCTTCGCGGCAGAGCGACGGGGTGGCCGCACTCTGCCAGAAAGGTGGTGACATCGATAGCCGGGAGGGCTATCGATATGTCCGAGGCTGACGTCCAGTCGGGGAAGATGACTTGGAGGCTGCTCAGACCGGCCTCGACAGGGTGCATGCGGATGCCCCGGTCGAGACTGTCGCCCAGGAGTCCGTCAGCAAGGCGCTGGACAGGGAACTGGCAGCGGATGTTTGGTCTGGCTACCAGCTGGAGAGTGACCTGACCGGATGCAAAGCTGAGGGTGATAGCACCCAAGCCGAGTTCGCCGGTCCGGATATCGGTGATGGCCGCCATAAAGGTGTGGGTGACCCCATGGCGATGACGGTGCGTCATGATTCCTTACCTCCTTGGGTGTGGAAACGGGGAACCAGAACTATCTTATTATGACATTAAAGGCTGTGGGGCTCAACTTCGAGTACAATGGAGATATGAAATTAGTCGAAATTGGCGATAGGACGGCGTGGGACGCATTTGTATCGGAGTCTATGTGGGGTCACCCTTTGCAACTGTGGGGTTGGGGCGAAACGAAGCGGCTGAACGGCTGGACGGCCCGGCGTTTGGCCTGGGTGGACGAGGACGAGGATGCAATAACGGAGGCGTCCGAACGGTCTGGGCAAGCAAGGGGAGCTTGGCGGGCGGCGGCACAGGTGCTGTTGTGGCGGATTCCGAAGACGGGGCGGTTTATTGCGTATGTGCCGCGAGGACCGGTAGCCGAGCCGGGGAGCGAGGCGGCTTTGGGGTTGTTGGAGGCGATTGTGGCGTGGGCGGGGGGCGAGCGTGTACTGTATGTGCGGGTAGAGCCGGCCTGGACAGCGGCTGACTTAAGCAGCGGACTACCTAAGGGCTGGGTGCGGTCAAGGCACCATATCCAGATGGCAGAGACGTATACGATTGACCTGCGACAAGATGAGGCGGCGCTGCAGGAGGCGATGAGTCACAAGCACCGGCAGTATATCCGAAAAAGTGAGCGGGACGGGGTGGTGGTTGGGCTGGCAAAAAGCCGAGAGGTGGCTGCAATGGAGCGGATTTATGCCGAGACGGCGGCGCGGGTTGGGTTTGGGATTC
>CAYOOH010000037.1:0-8847 GCA_964405545.1 uncultured Candidatus Saccharimonadales bacterium
CCTCAATTCCTTCGACAAAAGTTACGTGTTGTAAGTTGCTATCGTAGAACTCTCAAAAAACGAGAACCCTACCCCAAACCTTCGACCCCCCAAAAGCTCGGGGCAGCTTCTCTACCCCTCAATCACCCCCAGCTTAGCAGCGATCACGAGCGTCAATGCCGCCTCCGCCGCTACATGCTCGAGCATGCCAGGACTCCACAGCGCATCAGCATGCAGCCCTTGGAGCACCGACTCGGTCACGCTTTTATCAAATCCCCGAGCCGCCAGCACCAGTGCCTCCCGTCGCTCCGGATCCAGCAGCCGCACCGCGCCACACACCGCATGCGCTACCAGTGGTTCAAGCTGAAGCCCTCCATTCTCTAGTCGACGCACAGCCCCGGCCTCTAGCCCACGAGCCTGAACAAATTCTGTAACCAAAGCATCAACCGATGCCATAATCACCTCAGTAAATTAACGTAGGTAATGGTAGCACAAGCAGGTACTATTGTCAACACATTATTATCAACTAAGTACAATAAAATGAGATAGAAAAGTATAATCTGTCAAAATAAAATTGACAAATATAGACTCATGTCTTATACTCCCAAATATGAACACGGACCTGCTTGTAAATCTCGGCCTTACGCTCCCCCAGGCCACAGTCTACTTGGCTCTGGTCCAACGCGGCCGCTCCACCGCTCCAGACATTGCCCAGGCCACGGGCCAGACCCGCACCAACACCTACACCCTGCTCGACAAATTAGTCGAGCTGGGCCTGGCCGAACGCCTAACCAACACCGCAAAAATCGCCTACCGCGCCCTGAGCCCCTCCGCTCTCGAACCCCTTATCACGAGCCAACGCCAAGCCGCCCAAAAACGCCAACAGCTCCTTGAATCCAATTTGCCCGACCTCATGAGCTTTTTTCATACCCACAGTGAGCAACCCGGCATCCGCCTCTTCCAGGGCAAAGACGGCATCCGCCAAATCTACGCCGACCAAATCGCCACCGGCCAAGACATCCTGATCGTCCGCACGCCCGACGACATTCGGTTCTTTCCCTACGACGAAATGCTCAAGATCCGTCTGGCCGCCCGCGACCACGGCATCCACCGCCACAAAATCGAACCCGACTACCCTCGACCCGACACACCCGTCGGCCTGCCCAGCAAAGAAGAGCGCCTGCTAACCGAGACTTGGGTAGCGGAAGGCGGCTACACCGCGCCGGTCGAATGGGACATCTACGGCAACAAAGTCGCCGTCATCTCCTTTGGCAAAGAAGCCATCGGCATGATCATCGACAGCCCCCAGATTGCCGAATCCATGCGCCAGCTTTACCACCTCCTGGTCGCCGGCCTCCACCGCCAACCCGGCTACGACCAGTTGCCAAAAAACCGCGGTACCGTCACCACCCCCTACACCACCCGTCTCAATCAACATCCGGCCGGCTCCCCTCCTGCCTCCAAAAACACTCCCTAAGCAATCCTCGCCCGCAACACAAAAAACCTCTCCACATTCCCCTCCGCCCCCGCCAACCCCGAGTCAGCCTCAGCCAAGATCTCAAATCGTTCGCCCATCCACCTGCGCAAACCATCCAAAATCTCATCCCGCACCTCACCCATCGGGATCACGCCCCGGTACCGGTCCGCCACCGCTTTACCAGCCTCAAACTGCGGCTTTGCCATGGCCACAATCGGCCCGCCCTCTTGCACCAATCCGGCCGTCACCCCCAGTACCTTCGTCAGCGAAATAAACGACACGTCCATCACCGCCATATCTGCCGGCTCCGGCACAAACGCTCGCGCTCTGCCAGCCGCAGCCCCCTGACCCTCGCGCGACCCGTCCTCCACCGTCCCGTCGCGCACCAACATAACCCCCTTGCCCGTCGTGGCCTCACCTCTTGGTACCCCTACCCGCACGTCCCGAATATCCGTCTGCTCCATCACTACCACCCGCGAGTCCTGCCGCAATTTGTAAGCTAACTGCGCCGTCCCCACATCCACACAAAACACCCGCTTCGCCCCGTGCTGCAAGGCATAATCGGTAAAACCGCCCGTCGATGACCCCACATCCAAGACCGTCTTGCCCGCAAAATCCAATTCCAGCACCTCGGCCACGCTAGCCAACTTCTCGCCCGCCCGCGACACAAACCGCGCCTGATCCTTAACATGCAGCTTGAGCCCCTCATCCACCGACATACCCGGCTTATCCAGCCGCCGGCCCTCAGCCGACACTTGACCCGCCATCACCAATGCCTGCGCTTGGGTTCGAGTAGCCGCCAGCCCCTGCTCAACCAGCAGCACATCCAGGCGTTTCTTCATACCCGAACCGCTCGTCGTTCGATGCCATTAAAATCAATCTGGCCAATCACCCGCGCCAAATCGTCGTAATCACCCCATCGCACCGCCACATCCGCCATAGCCGGCAAATACGTCCCCGTCACCGCCTGCTGCGTCGCCACAATCACTGGCCATCCCTTGGCAATACAATAGCCCACCTCCATCAACATCCCCTCACTCCGAGCCGGCGCATCCTGCAACACAAACAACGCTCCGGCCTTATCCACCAGCCGAAACGACTCTCGCATAGCCTCCTCGGGCGACAGCTGCCCCTCGGCTGCCCCGGCTACCTCAAAATGCACGCAAACCGGCTCCACCCCCTTGGTCTTCAAGGCATCGCACGCCACCGCCAGTAATCGATCGATCGCTACCTTGTCCACCCCGGTAAAACGATACGATACAAATACCCTCACCGCCTCGGCTCCTACTTCGCCCGCTCTAGGTAGGCCCCGGTCACGGTGTTAACCTTAATCCGATCGCCCTCATTCACAAACAGCGGTACCATCAGCTGTACGCCCGTCTCAAGCGTAGCTGGCTTCATAGCCGACGTCGCCGTATCACCTTTAATGCCAGGCTCGGTTGCCACTACTTCCAAAAAGACCGCGTTTGGCATCTCCAACCCAATCACTCGACCGTTAAAAACGAGCAACGTCACCACCGAACTATCGGCCACCCACTTAGCCTGGTCACCCAACACCTCAGCGGATACCGTTTCCTGATCGTAACTATCAGTATTCATAAATACCATGTCCGAACCCTCACGGTACAACAACTGCATGTTGACCCGCATCACCTCTGCTGGCGCAATCTTGTCTGCGCTCCGAAACGATTTCTCAACCGTGCCACCGGTCAGGAGATTCTTCAATTTTACCTGCACTACTGCCCCACCCCGGCCCATCGCCTTGTGAGTATACTCGACCACCCGGTACGGTATGCCATCCAGCTCCACCAGCACCCCAATCTTAAGATCAGTGTGACCGTAAACCATAACCCCTACCTAACCGCAAACGGTAGTAAGGCAATGTGGCGCGCCCGCTTAAGCGCTACCGCTACCCGCCGCTGGTGACGCAAGCAGTTACCGGTGCGCTTGCGGCCCTCGATCTTGCCGTAGCTCGACAAGTAACGCTGCAGCAGCTTCACATCTTTGTAGTCAACATAATCGGTCTTTTCGGCACAAAACCGGCAGACCTTCTTTGAGTAAAAATTAGCCATTGATATCCTTTTAGATTTCTTAAAATAAGTTTGAACGAGATCGGGCAGTGCGAGGGCTAAGGTTAGGACTTTTACAGCGGGATGCAGCGCAAGGAAGGTCCGAAGCCCGGAGCGAAACGTAGTAGACCTACGTAGAGCGGGGACTGGATGATCTGACGCCGCAATGCGCCTGCTGGAAAAGGACTAGAACGGAATATCGTCGAGATTAATATTCTGGTTAGCATCCAAGTCCTGAATCACCACATCGTCTGACTTGCCTGCGCTAGAACTCCCTGTCGAACCAGCACTACTAGCAGCGCCTGCCGCTCCTGGAGCATCCAAAAAGTTGATGTCTGAAGCCACAATCTCAGTCCGTTGGCGCTTAATGCCATCTTTTTCCCAGCTCTGAGTCTGCAGCCGACCCACCACCATCACCTTACGACCCTTAGCCAAGTACTGAGCGGCCAGTTCCCCGAGCTTTCCCCAAGCTACAATCTCGTGATATTCAACAGCTTCCTTGCGCTCACCACTGCCGTCCATCCAGGTACGATTGGTAGCAACCGCAAACGACGCCACCTGCTGGCCACCCGGCGTCGACCGCAGTTCCGGATCGCGCGTTAGATTGCCCATCACAATTGCTTGGTTAAAGCTCTTTGCCACTAGTTAAGCTCCCTCTTCGGACGTTACTTCAGTCTTTTCACCGGCCTTAGCGCCTTCTTCTTTGGCTGCCTTCTTAGCATCCTTACGCGGCTCGGCCTCTTCTTGAACCACCAATAGATGCCGTAGCACTTCCTCGGTGATCAAAATGGTCTTCTCGAGCGCCGACACTTTGGTCGGATCGAGCAACAACTCAAAATAAACATAAATTGCGAAATCCTGCCGCCGAATGCGGTAGGCTAGTCGCTTTTTGCCCCAGTTATCGCGCTTGACGACTTTACCGCCAACCGCCTCAACCAGGCTTTCAACCTTGGCAATCGGCGTCTCAGCGTCGATCTCGAGGTCGGGGTGCAAAAGCACCATCAGCTCGTAGGTTTTTTGCATACGTTCCTTTCTCTGGAAACCACGGTGCTTAAGCCGCAGTTACGCAGGCCGTCAGGCCAGCGCAAAAAGGTTAATGTTGTTAAGCCAAATAATTGTAGTCTAAAACCACGTTCACGTCAATCTGACCACCCCTACGTTTGAGGTATACAATAAGCTTATGTATCTGTCGGTAGGCCAACTCACCCATCTACCCATTATCAGCCTGCAAACCAGCGACACAGTCGCTTGGACTGAGCGGCCGGTCATTGACATGTCTAAGCTGCAAATTGTCGGGCTCTACTGTCACATTCCCAGTCAGCGCCCACCTGTCCTGCTGGTCGCCCGCGACTTTCGCCAACTAGCCGCCGACTGCCTCATCATCGACAACGAAGATGATCTCGTAGACCCATCCGACATCATCCGTCTCCAAGATATTTTGAACGCCAACTACAGTCCACTTCAAAAAGCCGTCTTCACAACTGCCGGCCAACGCCTCGGCACAGTCGAGGACTACAACTTTGAACCCGACAGTCTTCGCCTCCACCAACTTCTCGTCAGGCCTTCGCTGCTCAAATCCTGGTTAGGCTCAAATCTCACTATTAGTCGCAGTCAAATCGTCGACCTCACCCCGCAGCACATCACGGTTCGCGACACTGCCATCCACCAATCAGCTCAATCAGCTACCCATGAACGCAAAGCCCGACTTGATCCAGCATAACTCTTAAGCTAAGCTAAAGGTAACTTGAGGAGTTCTAGAGCAATTCATGCTAATTATAATGCTGTGGGCCGTCGCCTTTATACTTGTCTATCGCCTCGTCGCCGCTAATCAAAATTAGCCTCCTCCGACACCCCTGCCACGCTCTGCGCTGCTCGCTTGGCCATGTCATACGAGAACCCCTTACGGATCAGGTAAGCCACCAGCTTGACCGGCTCGCGATACGCAGACAACCCAGCCTTTCGCTGCGCTAGCTCGACCACCGCCGCGTATTCGGCCGCCGTATCCAAGTCCCCAACCGCTCCTGCGATCACCTCACGCGCTATCCCTTTAGCTCGCAGCTCCTGCTCTAGCTGCCACTTACTCCGGGGCCGCAACGCTTGCCTGCTGGCTACCCAACTAGCAGCAAACGCCACGTCATCGACCAACCCTAGCCGCTCTAGCTGCTGTAGCACTACGGCGCTCGTCTCCGGCGATGACTGTTTGCGGCGCAAACAGTCTATTAATTCTCGCCGGCTCCGTGGGCGTATCTCCACAAGCCGCAACGCCATATCATACATCTTAGCCACCTCCGACTGTCGACCGTATGCAGCTACCTCATCTTCGGTCAGCGTCTGCCCTACTCGCAAGCCGCTCACGCTCAAGTCAAGATCCGACAGTCCAAAACCATAGCTACCATCAAGGAACACATTAAACCGTCTGTCCGAATGCGCCTGCTTCTTAATATCGCTAACGACCGCCACGCTAACGACCCCTCCAATACTCCTTAAACGTCTTGCGCTCGCTTACGAATATCTTTATCAAGCTTCTTCATCAAGTCAGCATGATCTTTCAGATATTGTTTGGCTGCTTCTCGACCCTGACCGATCTTCTCGTCCTGATACGCATACCAGGCACCGCTCTTCTGGATCAGCCCATACTTCACAGCCAGATCAAGCAAGTCACCCGCCACCGAGATACCCTCACCCCACATCATGTCAAACTCGGCCACCTTAAAGGGCGGCGCCACCTTATTCTTAACAACCTTAACTTTGACATGCTTACCAATTGACTCGTCACCATCCTTGATCTGCTCTGTACCCCGAATATCCATTCGAACCGAAGCATAATACTTAAGCGCCTGACCACCTGCCGTGGTCTCCGGGTTGCCAAACATCACCCCAATCTTGATCCGCAATTGATTCAAGAACACCACCGTTGTCTTACTCTTAGAGATCACACCCGTTAATTTTCGCAACGCCTGGCTCATCAACCGCGCCTGCAAGCCAACGTGAGCATCGCCCATATCGCCCTCAATCTCTGCCCGCGGTACCAACGCCGCCACCGAGTCGACCACGATGATATCAACCGCCGACGACCGAACCAACGTCTCCGTAATCTCTAGCGCCTGCTCGCCCGTATCCGGCTGCGAGATAAGAAGGGTATCCAAGTTGACACCAATCCTGGCCGCGTATTCTGGATCCAACGCATGCTCGGCATCCACAAATGCCGCCACACCACCGCTCTTCTGAACCTCCGCCACCGCATGCAGCGCAAGCGTAGTTTTACCGCTCGACTCCGGACCATAAATCTCAATAATTCGCCCTTGCGGCAACCCGCCGCCCAACGCCAAATCGAGCGACAGCGAACCGGTTGGGATAGTGGCTACATCAATCTTGTGAGCATCCCCCAGCTTCATGATCGAACCTGACCCAAACTGTTTCTCAATCTGAGCCACCGCCAAATCAATCGCCTTGATACGCTCAAGCCTATCACTAGCAGTTTTACCAGCACCCTTATCCGAAGGCTGTTGAGTCGCCTTATCTGCTTTTGGATCCATCCCTACCTTCTCCGCTACTTCAGTGCTCATTGTATCGTCCTTTGATCTGGTTATCTATTACTTCTCCAGTATCCCGAACAAAAGCCGCACTGTCAATAATAATTCGCCAGCTCTCTTTCCTGCCCTACCGATAGTTCTGAAAATCCACCGGAAAATCAAACTCCCCCGCCCGCAAGGCCGCCATTACTCCCTGCAGCTCGTCCTTACTCGTCGAGCTCACCCGCACACTGTCTCCCTGAATCTGGGCCTTCACCTTTGGATACGTCTCCCGAACCACCCGCGTCAGCTGTTTAGCTTTATCCTGATCCAGACCCTTCTTAAAACCCACACTCCACCGCATCTCCTTGCCGCCTTGTACTGGCTCCTTTGACGTATCCAGAACCTTCAACGAAATCCCCCGCTTAATCAGCTTCCCCTGCAGCATGTCCAAAATCGAATCCAGCTGATTTTTACTCTCACCCGTTAGCAGCAAACCAGTCTTGCCGTCACTAAACTCAATTCCCGCCGCCGTCCCCTTAAAATCAAACCGTTGCCCCAACTCCCGCTGCGCCTGATCCACTGCGTTGGCCATTTCCGCCGCATCATAATCGCTCACCACATCAAAAGAAAAATCCTTCGCCATTGCCTCTCTCCGCTATTTCGGCCTCTAGTGTACCACAAGCCAACCCTACCCCGGCCTCACACCGGCAACGGCGGTCGGCTTGAAACTTATGCAGGCAAGGATGTTTGAGGGCTTTAGCCCGAGTTCCGCAACCAAAATAAGAAGCCCTAGCCGTCACGCGGCAACGGTAGCCAGTCTGACGCTAGACTCTTAAGGGATCACCGAATCCTTCGCAAACTCCTGGTTGCGTCGAATCTCTCCTGGCCGACCCAATGGGCTCAATTGCTTACTCACTACCACCCGGTTAGTTACCACCACGCTCGTCGCCCCTGCATCCCCCGTTGTCACCACTATCTTATCTTTGGCACTAAATAACCTACTCCAACCCGCCAGCGCAATCCCGCGCCAGGCCTCTTGCCCGTCAGTCATCACCACCACACTTGTCGTATCCTTAACCGCTACCGCTACCGCTACGCCGTCAAACACCGCTGCTGGCACTACCGCCTGAGCTCTATCCACCCGCGGCACCGTTGCAAGCACATTCCGTATCACCGTACTCACCTTAGCAAGCTTGGTTCGACTGCTCACCCGAATCACGTTGACGCCGTTTTGGAGCGCTACCTTATCGTTGAAATTACCATCCGTATCGGTCAAAACCGGCGCCTCGTTTACCGTCACGTCCGCTCCCGGTGTCGTGTGGCCACTTACCTCAATCACCGCTCCCGTCAATGCCACGTCCGCCTCCGGACTCGTCACCACGAGCCTCGGCGCCCCGGCCAAAGCCGAAAACTGCCACAACAAATACCCCACCACAACACTCACCATCACAATCGCCGCCAGCCCCGCCGCAATTCGACCCGTAAACACCAACCGTTTTGGCCGCTCCAACCGGGGCCGGCTTGTACTGCCAGCTATCACCCCGCCTCGCTCAGCCGCATACTCGGCCGCCACCTTAGCGCCGTCCAATCCCAAGTGATTAGCATAATGCTGCACAAAACCCCGCGAATAAATATCGTTGGGCAGTTTCGCATAATCCCCTGCCTCCAGCGCCGTCAAAAATTTGCCCCGAATCTTAGTATCAACCTCAATCTGGGCCAAACTTAAGCGCAACGCCTGTCGGCGTGCCTTTAGCATGGGACCTACCGTCATCCGCTTCTGATCGTCAGTCATAACCTCTATTCTATC
>CAYOOH010000038.1:0-8782 GCA_964405545.1 uncultured Candidatus Saccharimonadales bacterium
CCATCCCCTCCAGTAGGTTATGAAACAACAGCATCTCCGCCGCCCCCGCCCGCTCCAACGCCCCCCGCCCCGCAACCCCTCCCCACTCGCCATCCCCTGCGCGCCCTTGGCCGCTGGCCCTGGCTCGTTCTGATCGGTCGCAGCGCCAAGCTCGGCTTGCTGCTGGGCGCCACCTATATTGGTCTGTCCATCCCCGGTCCTGGCCTGCCCGACCGGCTCATTGCCCTCTATGCCGCCACCGCCCTCCTTTACGCTATCGACTCCCAGCGTACCTTCTTGGTCGCCCTCCTGCTCTTTGTTATGGTCGCCGTTTGGACCGGTCTTGGCCATCCTGCCACTGCCCAGGACTACGCCATCTACGCTTTCTACTTTTTGGTCATTGGCCTGGTCTCAACCGTCCGCGAGCTCTTTTGGCGTCCCCAACCATCAAACGCCACGCCGTCGTGACATCTTCCGAATATCTCAAATAATTCCGTCCTAACTTTGGTGGCACGCCGGTTGTGCCATCAGCTTCATCTCAGTAATCTCACTAGGTAATTAAGCGAGGTGAGCGCCTATGCCCCTATTGTTCTTGTGCCATTGCCTAATAAGGAAGAGCCCGTGATCAAACGAATTCTCAAGACCAAAGTCGGATTTGCCATCGGCATCGTAGCCGCGGTAGCTTCGATTGGAGGTGTTGCCACAGCCTCGGCCAATGGCGGCGACTCCCTTTTTCACCATCATCGGCCGCCACGCATCGGTTACGCTATCGACCAGTGCAAAGACGACGGCTGGAAAACCTTCAAGAATCCCGATGGCAGTCAAAAGTTCAAAAACCAAGGTCAATGCCTGGTGTTCTTTCTTCGAGCAGGACAAGGAGGTCATGGCCCCGGCCAGCCCGGCACCACCATGGGTGATAACAACACCATGATCGATGTCGACGCGAGCGTAAACCAAGACCTCAGCAGCGGCGACGTCTCTGGCGACAACTCCGTCTCGGGCGACGTCTCGGCAAGCGCCTCCACGGGCGTCACTGTCAGCACAAATGGGCAGTAGAAGTCCTCACTTCTAGGCCAGGCTCATTTTAGCCAAACCAGCGGCACGCACAGTGTCGCCTTTGGCTTACCACAATAATCGGCGTATGCTGGGTATAAATCACTAGCTATAATAACCGAGAAACATCCATGCTCGCAGCATCGTTCAAACGCACCAAAATCGTTGCCACCATTGGTCCCGCTTCTTCCTCGCCCCAAATCCTCGAGTCGCTCGTCTTGGCCGGGGTCAATGTTTTTCGCCTCAATATGTCTCACGGCACCCAAGACGAGCATGCCCAGGTAATCAAAATCGCCCGAGGCTTAAGCGACAAGCACGCCAAGCCCATCGCCGTCATCGCCGACCTCCAAGGCCCCAAAATTCGGGTCGGCATCCTTCCGACCGACGGCCTGCCCTTTGTCCGCGACCACAAAGTCCGCTTCCAATACGGCGCCGACTTTGACCAAACAGGCATTATCCCAGTCCAGCACGACATCTCCAAATATCTCAAGACGGGCGAACGCATCTTCCTCCGCGATGGCCAAATCCAAATCGAAGTCGAGCACATCGAATCCAAACTCATCACCGGCAAAGTTCTCAGTCCCGGTCTCCTCTACTCCAACCAAGGCATCAACCTGCCCGACACCGATCTCGGCGGTGACATCCTCACACCCAAAGATCTCTCCGACATCGACTTTGCGGCTCGCGAGCAAGCCGACTACGTCGCGCTGTCTTTTGTCCAGACCGCCGACGACATCCTGGGTCTCAAAACCCGCTTGAGCCGGCTCGGCTCCACCGCCCTCGTCATTGCCAAGATCGAAACAGCCGCCGCCGTCGACAACCTCGAGGCCGTCGTGGCCGCCACCGATGCCCTCATGGTAGCCCGCGGCGATCTCGCCATCGAGACCAAGCCCGAGGCCGTCCCCGCTGTCCAGCGCCGCATGATCGAGCTGGCCAAGTCTCACCGCAAGCCCATCATCGTTGCCACCCAAATGCTCGAGTCCATGATCCAATCTTCCCAGCCCACCCGGGCCGAAGTGTCAGACGTCGCCACGGCCGTCTTCGAAGGCGCCGACGCCGTTATGCTGTCCGGCGAGACCGCCATGGGCCTCTTCCCGGTCGAAGCCGTTCAGATGATGAAACGCGTCATCCTCTACACCGAGGCCGAGGAATACCGCTCTCCTGACGCCCGCCTGCCCGAGTTTGGCACCCACGAGCGTGCCAACGCCATCTCGGCCGCCGCCGTTGTACTGGCCCACCAGCTACCAGCCAAACTGATCGTCGCCGAGACCAGTTCCGGCCAGACCGCTCGCAACATCGCCGCCCTCCGCCCCCGCGTTCCTATTATTATGGTGACCGACCATCGGCACGTTTATTACCAAATGGCCTTGGTTTGGGGTGGCAAGTCGTTCTATTCTCGCACCATGAACCATGCCACCGAACAAGTCCTCCTCCACCTCAAAACCGCCGCCAACATTGTTGCCGGTGACGCCGTCGTGGTAGCCTCCGGTCACCAGCCCGGCCTCATCGGCGGCACCGACAAGGTAGAGATTCAGGTCATAGACTAGCGCTACCGCAGCCTTTTACTCAAAAAAAGAAAGGGGGTCATCGTAATCCGCTAGATTACAATAACCCCAATGCGCTAGAACCCTCAGGGGCGGGACCTCAGCAACCCACTAATAAGCTGCCGCCGTTTCGACCGCGCCCGCGTACCAATCACCTGTCGTGCTTTCAAGACTTGATCCACCGCAGCCGAAATTTCCTTAAGCGACCGGCACACGACCAGTCCCGCCTTATAGTACTGGGCCGCAGCCATCAGATCGGCTACCGACCGGCCGGGACCAGTCGAGTGACACCGCTCCATCAGCGACCCGTCCGGATAGTCCTTCAGCGCCATAAGCAGCACGACGCTGCGCGCCTCCAGTGCCGCCAAACATTCACGTCGCGCACCTTCTCCACCGCCCACACACGTCAGCACATCTGGCAGAACACCCACCAGCCGCTCTCGGTCTCGGTACGTTTGACCGCTCACCGCCAGATAAGTCCGGGGCGCTATCGCGTCCAGTCCCTGCAGCGGCGCACAGCCCAGTGTCGGAATGCCCCACGACTGGGCCAAATATCCATTGATACCCAGTACCCCGGTTCGGCTTGCGCCATCAACCACCAGGCCAATCTTCTCGGCCAAGCTGTCCAGCTGCTCATATAGCAGCTCCATACCAACAGCCTCAACCGCGTAGCTCCGGCCGCCGTCGGCCGCACAGGTGCCGCCAGTGGCATAGCCCGAAAAACCCCAGATCAGCTCATCGCTTTTCAAAATCGGAATAACAACATCGAGCAGTCGCTCCATCGGCGCAGTTCGGCCGCCGTGCAAGCCGAGGGCAATCGCCAGGCGCATATCACCGCAGTAAATCCGGTCAACCACCGGCACCACTCGCCCGTCCACCATCACCGGCTGGACGCCTCGTTTAGGGTGGGTATACGTTGCATTACTCAGCCTCGAAACATACCGATCGGCATCGGGAAATGGATTGCCCCATTGGCGCAGGCGGCTATATGCCACTGCCACCGCCGGCAAAACGCCTTCCGTAGCGCTCATCTTTGTACTCCAAACAGCTATCCCCAAGCATTTCCTGGGCGACAATCTGTAAGACTAGCACAAGAATCAGTACAAGGACATATCAGTCGATACCTTGTACCATATGTGTAGTACTAAGATAGGAATATTTAAGATGGTGTTTAGTAGCTTTGTCTTCATTAATTTCTTGATCGGTTTCATTTTACTGGTGCTTCTTACTCGGTTCTTATTCCTGGGTATTCGCTATTACGCCCGCGAATTAGGCGAAGATCCCTGGTCATTGAGTAAGCCCAAAAGATAGCCGCACCGCATAGCAAAAAGGCCAGGGCGCATACTTTACAGCACCCAGGCCCAGAGGTTAACCTACGATAGCATAGGCTCGCCCTATCATATGATCTTGAAGCGCCACGATGTCTCCGGCCTTCAGGCCAACCATTCGCTTGGCCACACGCTCGAGCCAGTTCCGCAGATAGGACATCGAATTCCCGGTAGTAACTACCACAAAAGCTACCCTCTGTCCGACCAGCATGGTGGCCAGAACAACATCAGGCGTAGTGATCGTCTGTACGCTCATTCGAGTGTACACTACCACGCCGGGGTCATTAGGGCTTACCCAGGGCTTCAACTCAGTGCTTGGCCTCAGACTTGTCAGGTTTAGATTCTGAGTAATCAGCTTCCAAGCTTCTGCCGTACCGATATGGCGGCTGCCAGTCACGCTCTTGACCAGAGGCGCCAGCGCCGACTCAACCGACGCAGCAGTTAGGACCGGCGTCCAGTCAAAGTAAGCCTTCCGAAAATCAAAGTCTCCAGCCGCAGCGGTACAGCTTGGACTCAGAGATTCTTTGGGTGCGAACCGCGTCCATACGGCGATGGACCCAACTATTACCGCAACCAAACCCGCTCCAGCAGCAAATAGGAGAATACGATTGCGCATGTCCACTCCTCAAAGGGAATCGTCAACAGACGGTCAATACTATATAACAAACACTTATATAAGTAAAATAAAGATCTTCTGACCTGCCCTTAGTGCCGGCCCAGTCGCTGTTTGCTTAACGCCACTGCCCGCCCCAAACAGCGCGACTCCTGCTCCAGCAGCCGCCGGCCTTTCTCGGTCAAATTATAAACCTTATGTCCTCCCCGGTCTTCGATCAGCCCGACCCGCTTCATACTCGCCAAAGCTTCATACAATGTTCCATCCGACAAATAAGCCCCCAGCGTATCGCCCGTAATCTGATCACGAATCGTGCTGCCTCGCATCGGCTCCGCAGCCAGTGCCAGCAGAATAAAGAACTTCGTCGACCCCAAAGGTCCTTTCATAGCTGTCCCCCTTAACTTAGATCTATCCTCATCATCGCACCATAACGGAATCCGAGGAAATTTATCAAGCCCACGCTCACATTCGCTCCATGAACCTCGGATTCCGTTACGCCTCTATTACAAGAGGCACCCAAGAAAAATACCCAGTGGCCTCACCCGTGCAAGCTTAATCATCGCTCTCATCCTCTTCCCGTTTCCATTCCGCCACCACAACACCTACGGCTCAGAACGAACTTAGCCTACGATAGCACCTACCTCAGCACCACCACCGTCCGCGCATCCGGGCTTATCCCGGCCACTTCCTGCACCAACCGCTCTGCCGCCACCTGAGCATCGTCAGTTTCGACCAAAATCTCCTCCACCAAAACCATATCCGGATCATTCTTGCGCAATCCGTTACTGCTCACCACCGTCCCGTCGCCTTTCTTATACCGTACGCAAAAAATCTCCGGCACCATCTGGCCCGGTTTGCCCAACCCTGGCCGCTCGGCGCGCTCCGGCAGCACTTCGTGATAGTTCGTCAGCTCCTCAACCTGTCGGCCCCGCTGCCGATACACCGGCGCATCGCCGACATTTGCCACCACCAAATAATCCTTATCACCCTCCCGAATCCGCAAGACTACCGACACCGTTGTAGCCATCGACCAACCGCGCTCGTCCTGTACTCGCCGTACCAGGCTATCAGCCTCATACAACAAGTCAGCCAGCGCCTTCATCGCTACTTCGCGGTCGTCGATCGTCTCCAGCCCGGGCATGCGATTCGATACCAGATCCACCACCAACTCGGCCGCCTCAGCCCCATGACCGCTGCTGCCGATCCCGTCACACACCACAGCCCAGTTCGGCCCATAAGCCGCCCGATCCTCATTGAGCTTCTCGGCCGCTGTGGCCATACCAACCTGCTCAAAGGCCGCAATCTCCCTCCGAGCCTCCAGCTCGCCAGCCAAACTTCGTCCGGTCCAGCCCTCCTCGGCTCGCTCCCGTTCCAGCTCATCCATACCGCTATGCTACCATAAACAAAGTAATCCAGAGGCCCCCATGACCAAAAAAACCATCCACGATATCGACCTCCACGGCAAAACCATCTTCGCCCGCCTCGACTGGAACGTCCCCCTCGACCATGACCAAGTCACCGACCCCTACCGCATCCAGGCCACCAAACCCACCCTCGACTACCTCATCAGTCAGCAGTGCAAAATCATCGTCGCCAGTCACCTCGGCCGGCCCGACGGCCACCCCGACCCCAAGTTCAGTCTCGAGCCCGTCGCCAAAAAAGCCGCCGAGCTCCTCAGTCATCCTGTCAAATTCATCCCCGACTGCATCGGTCCCGACCGCGACGCCGCCGTCGCCGCCATGCAGCCCGGCGACATCATCTGCCTCGAGAACGTCCGTTTTCATCCCGAAGAAGAGGCCAATGACCCCGCCTTTGCCGCCAAACTAGCTGCCGGTGCCGACATCTTTGTCTACGACGCCTTTGCCTCCTACCGACCCCACGCCTCGACCGAGGGCATTGCCCACCTATTGCCCGGCGTCGCCGGCCTCCTGGTCGAAAAAGAAGTCGACTACATCTCCGGCACCCTCGACCGCCCCAACCGTCCCTTGGTTGCCATTATCGGCGGGGCCAAAGTCTCGACCAAGCTCGAAATCCTCACCAACCTCATTCCCAAAGTCGACGCCCTTCTCCTGACCGGCCCCATCGCCAACACCTTCCTCCTGGCGCAGGGTCAGCCAATTGGCAAATCCATTGCCGAGCCCGACCAGGTCGACGCCGTCAAGAACCTCCTGTCCATTGCCCAAGCCGAGAACACCGAGGTCCTTACTCCCCAAGAAGTTGTGGTCTCCAAGAGCCTAACCGAGCCCAAAGATCTGCGAACCCTGCCCCTAGCCCAAATCAAAGCCGACGACTACATCGTAGATGCCGCTCCCAGCTACGCCGAGCAACTCAAGACCACCATCTACGATTTCCTCGACTTTGACGGCAAATCCACCATCATCTGGAACGGTCCCCTTGGCATCACCGAGGTTGCCGAGTTCCGGGCCGGCTCAATCGCCATGGCCAACGCCATCATCGCCACCAACGCCATCTCAATCGTGGGCGGGGGAGACACCGCCGGTTTTGTCGATGCCCAAGGCCTGCACGACAAATTTACCTGGGTTTCTACCGGTGGCGGCGCCAGTCTCGAGCTCATGAGTGGCAAAGGCCTGCCTTGCGTTAACGCCCTTCAGGACAAATAATAAGAGCCATGCAAAGAATCATTGTCGGCAACTGGAAAATGAACCTTAATCCGGGTGAGGCCAGCCTCCTTGTCAATCGCCTTCAGCAAGCCATCACCCCCAACCCCAACACCGAGGTCGTCATCTGTCCGCCCTTCATTGACCTCTACCCCCTAGCCAAAGATCTCGATCACAAAAAACTCAAACTCGGCGCCCAAAACCTCCATCCCCTCGACCACGGTGCCTACACCGGCGAAATCTCCGGCGCCATGCTCAAAGGCTTGGTCCAGTACGTCATCGTGGGCCACTCCGAGCGCCGGGCCATGGGCGAAGATGACAAACTTATCGCCGCCAAAGTCGCCGCCGCCGTCCGCAACGGCCTCACCCCCATCCTCTGCGTCGGCGAATCACTCGACGACCGCCACCACCATCTGTCAGCCAAAGTCGTCACCGACCAAGTCACTGCTGGCCTGTCTGGGCTCACCGCCTCGGACATCGCCGGCATGATTATCGCTTACGAACCAGTCTGGGCCATTGGCGCCGGTACTCCGGCCACCCCCGACCAAATCGCCCCCTGCATCAAGGCCGTCCGCACCACCGTCGAAGACCTTTATGGCGCCCAGGCCGCCGCCGTCCGGGTCATCTATGGCGCCAGTGCCTCGTCCGAGTTTGTCAAAACCATCCTGGCTATTCCTGGCGTTGACGGTCTCCTGCCAGGCGGCGCCAGTCTCAATTACCACGAATTTTCCCGCATCGTTAGCTTAACCCAGGAATTAGACTAGACACCCCGGCTCAATCGGCTAGAATACCCAGTGTTATGAATCTCTCCCTCGAGCCCGAAGAATACCGCGCCCTAATCGAGCTAGCCTATCTGGGCGAGTGGGTTATTAATGCTCACCACGGCCCTGATCACCAGGACGACCAGCCCGGTCAAATCCTGCAGCGGCTGCTCGCGGTTCACCCCCTAGCCCAAGTCGGCCGCGATGACGAAACCGGCGAATACTACATGGAAGACGATTGGACTGAGCGCCTCTACGGCGATTACATCCTCGACTACGACGACCATGTCTTTTGGGATGAGCTCACCGAACGCCTGGCCCAGCGCGACCTTGCCAAGAGCCGCGGTGTCGCCACCGAAGACATTGATCGCGACGACGATCTGCTCGAGCTGCGTTCGATTGAGGATCGCTACCGCGACGAGCTCGAGCAACACGGCGTCGATCGGCTCGAGATTACGCCCGACTTCTAACTCCTCTTACCAGCCTCCTGTCTCCTCCAAAGCATAACAACTTATGCTATGCTTTGTAGCATGAAATGTCCCAACTGTGGCAATGAAATGGTGCTCTCGCATGCCGGTCATCTCTGCATTTCCTGTGGCCATATCGAGCCCCACCCTCACGCCTCATCGCCTACGCCTACCACGCCGACTGCGCGGGTAATTACCGACAAAGATCGCCACAGCCACGTCCGTGTCAACTCGATGCCGCCCTCCATCCCTCCTGTTCCAACCGGCCGAGATGCCCAGGCCGTCGCCTCAACCGCCGCAACCAACCCGGCCACCCCAGCTAACCCAGTCGAGGCCGCTCCATCCGCCCCCTCGCCCCCCCCCCCCCCCCCCCCCCCCGCCCCCACACACATCGGCAGCGCCCACCGCTGAAAACCACT
>CAYOOH010000039.1:0-8617 GCA_964405545.1 uncultured Candidatus Saccharimonadales bacterium
ACCTTCGACCTCATGCTCCCAAAGCACGCACGCTACCAACTGCGCCACACCCCGTCAATCCGCTGTAAACTTGCCTATTATACCTATAAGCTAGCCAATTGAGAAGCGTGGGGTGATCCGTTGGGACCACCCCACGCCTTGGCCTTTCATCCCGTCCGACTACCCAGCTTAAGACCGCTGGCTGTCAGCCGCCAGCCGAGCAGAGAGTGCCGGCTGACAAGTCCCTGCTGTCGCAAGGCCTTCAGCAAGAACTCTACCTCCGGAGCCGCACGCCTGCCACCCAGTTCGGTTACCAGGTCGGGGACAGTCATCCACCGCGCGGCTCTGGTTTTGTCTGCTTTGATCCAGTAATGCCACTGCCGGAGCAGGTGACACTGGTCGTAGGTTAAGCCGGCTGGCGGCCGCCAAAGTCCTGAGCGGACCTGCGCCGTCGGCCGAGCAAAAGACCCAACCATGTAAGCTCCTAAAGTCCATAACTCGTAAAACCTACGCTTATTGTATAACACAAAATAGAAATAATATCAACAAGCCCTCCTCCACCCTAGCTTTTCCCCTCACAATAGGCTAAAGTACTAGAGTCAAAAAACAAAATACATATGGCGGGAGTAGCTCAGTTGGTTAGAGCGACTGGTTGTGGTCCAGTAGGTCGTGGGTTCAAGCCCCATCTCTCGCCCCAGGAATTATTTCGAAATAACGGCCTCCTACAGCCGTTATTTTTGTTTAAAATACAAGGTGAACCCAATCTTCAACGCCAATAGGTATAATTAGCATATGACGCCTGTTGTGTATTTACTGTGTGGACTTGGCGGGTCAGGCAAGAGCACCTATGCTCAGAAGCTTGCCGAAGAAGGACTACAGAAGTTTTCACTGGATGAGTTTGTTTATAGCCGCTATGGTCGCGCGATTGTTGATTACCCCGAGCAGGAATACTTGCGACATTATAAGATCGCCAAGGTGGAGCTTGATAACAAGCTCGTTGAACTGCTAAAGCAAGGACAGTCAGCAGTGTTGGACTATGGTTTTTGGCGCCGCGCCAGTCGCGATTCTTATAAGCAACTCATCGAAAAGCACGATAGTGATTGGCGGCTTATTTATCTCAAGGCCAGTCCTGATGTGCTAATGAGGCGGTTGAGGGAAAGGAATAAGCGGACTGATGCCAACGCCTTCCCCGTAACCGAGGAGATGCTTCGTAACTTCATTGCGCGTTTTGAAGAACCCTATAGAGAGGGTGAGGAAATTATTCTGCAATCATAACCCCAGCCAGCTCTTCGAAAATAGTTCGAACGTCGTCTACTATTCGGCCCCCGGATTATTCAAAAAAACGGCCTCCTACAGCCGTTATTTTGTTTAAAGGTGAATACCCCTCATGGGGCTGGAACTTTCACCTAAGTTACGGTAGGCTACGAGTAGAACTAAGCATTGGATAGTCGTAGAGTACGCAATTGAGTTTTTCGTATCCTACGATATCTTCAGAAAAGTTATATGGTAGGGTACGCATTTAAGGCACCCTCCCTTTCTCGCATATATTATTAGTGCTATAGGTATTTCCCCTAGCACTAATAGCTCGAGCTACATAAAGCAGCTCAACCATCGTTCATTATTTAGACCAAGAATAGGGTATAGTCTAAGCATGAGAATTGTAACCAAAATACTTTCTCGTTTGACCGTGAGTCTAGCCTTGGTGGGGCTAGTAATTCCGTCATTACCGCAAACCGCTTTCGCCACGGTTGATCCGGGTCTGGCGGTCCATTGGCCGCTCGATGAGGGCTCTGGCATCACCGCCGCCGATACCTCCGGCCATGGCAACGACGGCACTATTTTCAATGGCGCTCTATATGTGCCTGGCCAAGTTGGCACGGCCATTCATCTCGACGGTATCAATCAATATATCCAGACCACAAATCCCGTCGATGTTACCGGCGCCGTCGATGAGCCTTATGCGCTTTCGGCTTGGGTTAAGCTTGACTCCGGCGTTACCCAAGGAAATATCGTACACATTTCATCCGATATCAGCGGCAGCGGCTGGTGCATTCCGTTCCTGCGGTTTAACGGCGGCGTGTTCCAGGCCGTAAGCTGGAGCGCTCACGCCCCCTTTGGTGAGGTGGATGCCGTTGGTGCCACCCACCCAGTAGCCGGTCAATGGTACCAAGTGATGACTACTTGGGACCCCACCAACGGGCTGCGGCTATTCGTTAATGGTACCCTCGAGGCCTCTACACCCCAGGACATTTTTAGTGCCTCGGGTGGTCCGGTCTATGTATCGTTTGGTCTGGGTGCGGGTGGCTGCTCCGGTGACCAAGGATTCCTCAAGGGTTCCGTTGACGACCTGCGTATCTACAATCGCGTCCTTGATACTTCTGATGTCCAAAACATCGCCGCTCTCGACGACAATGATGGCGTCAGCGCCGCCATCGAGGACGCCGCCCCTCATACCGGTGATGCCAACGGCGATGGTACACTCGATTCTGAGCAGCCCAATGTCGCCAGCTTTCAGAACTCACTTACCCATACCTACAATACCCTGGCGGCCGACAACGCCTGCAGCGTTAGCGCGATTACTACCACCAACCCCGCCACCAATTCCGTCAAAGATAGCGGGTTCTCCTATCCCTATGGCATGATGGACTTCAGGCTCGATTGCGGTACCCCTGGGCATCAGGCAACCGTTACTCAGTATTATTTTGGGGCATCCGGGTCGTATACTTTGCGCAAATATACTCCTGCCGCGAATGCTTACACCACCGTTCCCGGCGCTACCTTTGCGAGTGTTACGATCGGCGGTCAGGCTGCCGTGGCGGTCACATACCATATCGCCGACGGTGGCCCGTTTGACGCCGACGGCACCGCCAACGGCACCATTGTCGATCCGGCCGGTCTCGGCGTGGTGGCCGTAACCGCTCCGCATACGGGTGGCAGTAGTCGTTAGCCGCCGTTGGCTGCCTGGTTTGGCGGCGATCGGCGCAATCGTACTGGTTACGGGTACCCGGCTCGTGGTCTCGGCCCAAGGTCGCAACCCTAAGGTAACGATTACCTCTGCCCGTACAGCTGCTCCTTCCAAAGCGCCTACTGTGTCGCCATCACCGCAAGACAGAAATTGGCTTCCAAGCGAACCCAAACAAATCACCCTTCCTTCCATTGGCGCTCAAGTCCTCATCCATCCGCTGGATGTGGATGCCTCTGGACAAATGGCGGCGCCGGCCGATATAGCCATGGCCGGCTGGTATGATCGCTCAGTGCGTCCCGGCGAACGCGGCCTCAGCATTATCAACGGTCATGTTGATAGTCCTACTGGCTTGCCTGGCGCCTTCTATAATCTGGCCAAGCTTCACATTGGTGACCGGTTCGTGGTTACGCTTGGCAATAATACGCAGCTGCATTACCAAGTCACCGGCTCCCAAAACCTATCCGTAGCGGCGGTACCAGCAGCGCTATTTTCCCAGGACCCAACGGTACCTCGCCAATTAAATCTGGTGACCTGTGGTGGTCCGTACAATACCCAGACCGGCCAATATGCCAATCGGATCATTGTCACTGCTCGGCAGCTTTAAGCCCGATAACATTAGTTCTAACATCGTCCACTACCCGGCTCCCTAATTACGGAACAAAATTACAAATAGGTATCGAACACTCGTACCGCCAATGCTGCCATCTATGTTATCGGTTGACATAATGGCCGTTATGCAACTCGAAGACTCGTTAGTGCGCATAAAAAACACCTTTCACCCGTGCCACATCCCCTGTACACTAAAAGCATAAGCTTTATGCTGGGAGGTGGAGTGCGGGTGAGTAATGTATTTAAGGCGAAAGCCTATGCGGCCATGGCGACCCTGGCCTTGTGGTCGCTCGTGCCAGCCATGCTGCCCAGCTCGGCGCTGGCCGCTGGCACACTCAGTGGTAGCAGCTCGTTTTCAAGTATCTATGGCAGTGCCATCGCCATCACCGACCTCCAGGTTTCCGACACTGTCGGCGCCACCGAAAACGTCCGCCTCACCGTCTCCAGCGGTACCTTGTCCATGACCACCACCACCGGCCTCACCTTCACCGGCGGCACGACCGGCGCGCAGCTCAAATTTAGTGGCGTCCTGGCCAACGTCAACGCCGCCCTCGCCACTCTGCACTACACTCGCACCGCCGCCAGCCTCGGTACCGACACACTCGAAGTCTCGCTGGTAGGCGCCAACCAGGTCTACGATCCCACCAACGGTCACCTCTACGAATACGTCACCTCGGACGGACTCCAAACCTGGACCAACGCTCGCACACTAGCCCACGGCCGCACCGTCGGCGGTGCCACCGGCTACCTGGCCACCATTACCTCTAGCGACGAAAACGCCTTTGTCTCGGCCCGCCTCACTGGTGCCGGCTGGATGGGCGCCAGCGACGCCGCCGTAGAAGGGGATTGGAAGTGGGTGGAAGGCCCCGAGACTGGCACCTCGTTTTGGAGCGGCAAGGCCGCCAACGCTACCCCGGCCGGATTTGCCGTCGGCGGCCAATACGGCAACTGGAACACCGGCGAGCCCAACGACTCCGGTGGCAACGAAGACTGCGGCCAGTTCCTGTCCGGCGGCAGCGGCAGATGGAACGACCTGCCCTGCACCGTTACCACCCTGGCTGGCTACGTCGTGGAGTACGGCGCGCCCGGCAACCTGCCATCGGTCGCCAGCAAAACCATCGCGCTCACCACCACAGCCGGCGCCCCGCACACCGTCTCCACCTGCGCTCAGCTCCAAACCCTCGGCGCCGACACCAATACTCGCTTCGACACTATCAACATCGCCGCGGACCTCGATTGTACCGGCGTTACCTTCGTCTCGCTCTACCAAGCCGATGGCTTCCATGGCACCTTGAACGGCCAAGGCCACAAAATCACCCATCTCACCATCAACCAACCCTCGACCGACGCCGTGGGCCTTTTTTCCACCGCCGACAATGCCACCATTGAAGACCTCACGCTAGACAGCGGTTCCGTTACTGGCCAATCTCACGTGGGCGCACTCGTTGGCTACGCCAGCGACGGTCTCATCGTTACTAATGTGACCGCTCGTCTCGATGTCACTGGCACGTTTGATGTTGGCGGCTTGTTTGGCGACATTATCGCCGGTAACACCGCCGCTACCATTACAAACTGCGCCGCTACCGGCAACATTACTGCTACCGGTATTGGCGGCGGCTTAGCCGGTTTTATCCAAACCACCAATGTATCCACTACCTTCAGCCAAGTTTTCGCCACCGGCAACGTCACCACGAGCGGCGCCTACGCCGGCGGCCTTGTTGCGCTGGCTCAGGCAACCGCCAATAACCAAGTCACCAACCTGACGTTCCAAGACGTCTATGCGCACGGCAACGTCACTGCCACTACCGGCGCCGGCGACTATGTTGGCGGCCTTATTGGCTACGCGGCAGCGTCCGCCACCGTTACTACCACCGTCAGCATCAACAATGCTTACGCCAGCGGAGACGTCTCCGGCCACCAATACGTTGGCGGTCTCATCGGTATGCTCGATTGGCAAAGCAACGCATTCGACCTCGTCAACCTCACTCACAGCTTTGCCGCCGGCCATGTTTCGGCTACAGTTGCCAGCTTTGGAGCTAGTCTCGTAGGCCTATACAACCAAGGGCCGCAGCCTGCCACCTTCACCGCCAACTACTACGACGCCACCCGCACCGCCCAGACTGACTGCGGCGGCGGCCATCCGGTGCCAAACTGTACGGCCGTCAATGTAGCCGACGCCCAGCCCGACTACTTCAAAAGCAACCACGCCAACGCTCCTATGAGTAGCTGGGATTTTACTAGCATTTGGGTTACCAACGACGGCGGTTACCCCACCTTCCTGGCCACCGACGACGGCGATAACATTAGCGCAGCCGAAGAAACCGCCGGCCCCAACCTCGGCGACGCCGACGCCGACGGTCTGCCGGACGCAATGGAGGCCAACGTCGCCAGCTTCAGCGACCCCGTGAGTGGTCACTATGTTGCCCTCAAAACCAGCTGCGGCAATTTGTTTAACGTCCAGGTCGGCGGCGAAAGCACCCAATCCGGCCAAACCGACGTGGCCTACAGCTACCCGGCTGGCCTGGTCGGCTTCGTGGCCCTCGACTGCACTACCGCCGCCACCGCCACCTTCACCCAATACTACTACGCCCTCCCCACCCCTGCCGTCCTCACGCTGCGCAAATGGAACAGCGCCACTCACAGCTACAGTACCGTCCCCGGCGCCGTGCTGAGCGCCGTCACCATTGGCGGCCAAACCGCCGTCAAAGTCGTTTACCAGGTCACCGACGGCGGGCCGCTCGACCAGGACGGCACGGCCAACGGCAACATCGTTGACCCCGTCGGCCCCGGCGTCAGTGTTCTCGGTGTACCCAATACCGGCCTCGGGGCCTTGAGCCGGCAGTAGGGTAGGCGATGCGAGGGGGCAGCCCACTATTGCAGCGCCGGCGCCTTCGCCGGGCTTACTACCTCGTCACCGATCGTCTCCGTCGGTCACATCGGCGCTACCTGCTCGCCGTGGTTGGCATTGTCATGCTCGCGCTCATTGTATCCTGGCTCACGCACAAGCCTCATCCCTCCGCTACCAAGGCCGCGCCACCATCCTCCGGGACTATCACCACCTCGACCGACCATCCCTCCGAAGATCCCATCCGTCCTGTCACCTACCATTCCACCGCCACCGGCACCCAGCCCAAATATCTGCGCCTGCCCACCATCCGCGCCGAAGGCTACATCCAAGCCGTCGGTGTCGACCAGCACCACCAAATCGCCGTCCCCACCAACATTCACTTGGCCGGCTGGTTCTCGAGCGCCGTTGTGCCTGGCGATCTGGGCCTCAGCATTATCGATGGCCACCTCGACGGCCGTTCCGGCCCCGGCATTTTTGCCAGCCTAGGCCAACTCAAGTCTGGCGACACATTCACCATCGACCTTGCCAATGGCCTCGCTCGCAAGTTCCAGGTCAAAACCGTCAGGTCCCTGCCAATCGCCGATGCTGCCGCCGCATTGTTCTCCCAGACGCCCGGTGTTTCCCGCCAGCTCAATCTCATCACCTGCGGCGGGATCTTCAAGGCATCGACAGGCTACGATCACCGGGTGGTCGTTACCGCCCAATCATCTGATTTCAATAATTAGGCCCTAAAACTACCACTGTTTCGAACAAACAACCTCCCTAATCCGTTCGCAAATCAGCTTTTATCTAAGCATGCAAAAAACTCCATGTGGCCGTAAGGGGTCTTTTATCTAAGCCAAAGAGACTAACATAATTGAAGAATAAGATATTTTTAAGTAAAATAGTTCAGTCATTTGGGATCTCAAGTCATTCATGACTCATGTTAAATGAGATCCGCCTATCCGTTCCAATAACATCAATTGATCTAAGCCAGACAAATCAAACGTTAACTACACCTCACAAAACCAGCCAAGCTCTCGATGAGCAGCATCTTCTACGCACGCTGAAGCACTATCTGCCTACCCAAGGCCCGCTCAAGGATTTTGTCCATCACAACACCCTGCATGCGTTTCAGGATATGAAATTTTATGACGCCATCTTCAAAGCGTCAGCCGTTTTTGGGTACCAAACCACTTTCTCCCTCAAAGAATATAGGGATCTCTATGCTATCAAGCGGATAACCTCGGAAATCTTAGCCAGGACAATCAAAGACCGCCAAGGCGAGACAGATTTCGAGCACTGGCAGGCGCGCGTTCTTCATAAAGTATATGAACACTCCGCCAAGCCGCGCGTCGGAAGGCTACGAGGCAAATGGAGACAGCTCTACCCCATAAACTTAGACAATGCGGTACACCCGCTTCTATTTCGCATCCTCTGTAGCTACATCGATCAAGGCATCGCCATCTCGTTCTTTCCCTTCGAAGACCAGGGTCTCCTCAATGCACTGCGCCATCTAGAACGCCGCAGCCTCATCAGCTTTTTTAAAACACAGCCAGCCCGCGATCTGCTGCAGGACCGGTCCTGCGACATCACCAAACTCCTAGAAATATTGGTGGGCAAAGGCAAGGAAGCTTACTTCGAGCAGTACGTTTACGACCAGCAATTTGCCCACCGCGGATGGTCCGGCATGGTCTCAACCTTGGAAGATAAACCGGAATCACTGCTCTATTCTAAGAAAATTGCCCTGAAAGATATGATCATCCTTGAGCTCCTGCTCGAGATCGACAGCCTAGAGAATAGCCTGGGAAAAGGCTGGAAACCGCTCGGCAGCAGCCTTACTCAGCCGCCGTTAGATATATTTGCGGCCGAGCCGTCCACCGAGGAGCAAACCGAGGAGCAAGAAGTTATAAAAATTTGGCAAGACGCCTTCGAGTGGAGCTACTACGACACCGTACTTGCCGGAATGACGTTCACGCCGCCCACAGAGTTGGCTAAAACAGCCCAAACGGCCAAAAAGACGGCCCCCACTAGTTTTCAATCCATCTTTTGTATCGATGAGCGAGAATATTCTCTCAGAACCTACGTCGAAAGATTAGACACTCGCTCGGAAACCTTTGGCGCACCAGGGTTCTTTGGTGTGGAGTTTTATTTCCATCCCGCCAACGCCAAGTTTTACGACAAGCTCTGCCCCGCACCCGTTACCCCAAAATACCTCATCAAAGAAGTCCCGAACG
>CAYOOH010000040.1:0-8611 GCA_964405545.1 uncultured Candidatus Saccharimonadales bacterium
TGGCAGCGGACGGAGGTGAGGGTGCCGGAGTGGTCCGGCTAGATCAGATTGATCAGCGACACCAGGGAGGCTATAGCCACCAGATGAGACACGATAACGAGAATCTCGATTGCATTAACGGTGTTCTCGCGTCGGAATAGCCACTGGTAGGTGTACCAGTAGAGGTCCCATGTGGTCATGATGCTGCCAGCACGAATGCCGGCGTCGAGGCGCTTACGGAAGTTAGTGATGGCCTTGAAGCGAGGCATCTGGGTCCAGATGGCAATGATGGCCGCAAGGCCAATATACTTAATGGGCAGATGGTTGGCGCTGTTGGCAATGGCCAGCCCAGCGATGACGAATCCCAGAAGCTGGATGAGGGTACTGAGTTTGGCAAATTGCTGATTGAGGATCCCGTCGGTCTTGTCGAATTCCCGATCCAGGACCAGCTGCCGCAAACCGTTGGTCTCAATTGAGCTGTTCTCCCAGTCGAGTGCTGTCCTGAGCTCGTGCTCCCGATAGGGCAGGCTGGGTGAGGTACCCATGATGTGACGCTTGATAAATCGCCAAGGCCAAGAGCGCAGTCTGCGCCCGCGTAGCACCTTGAGCTGGAGCTCTGCCAGGGCGGTTGCGTCTAGCACGATCACTTCCTTGAGTCGAGTCGTGAGTCCACTTCGTATGAGTGGAGATTAATTATAATATGGCTTCGGTAAGGATTTATTTATGCAATTACCCAACATGGAAGACACAGGGGACGGTACTACTCGTGGATAATGATAAAAATGTGAAGCGGCGCTAGAGTTGGAGGGTGAGGCCGAGGCGGGCAAGGACGTTATAGCCAACAGCCTCAAGGCGTTCAACTTCATGCTTGGCCATAACGAGGATGAATCCGGGGGTAAGTGCCGGGATATTGTAGGTGTGGCCGGTGTGAGGGTCGAATAGACCGATGCGACCCGTGTGGTATTGGCTAAGTAGATTGCCAAGAACGGCAAAATCGCCGCCTTCAAAGTGCCAGAACGCGCGGTGCTCCTGACCCATGAGCTCGGCAAAGTGTGCCATATCCCTCGTCTGGTGGTAGCCGTGGGCATGCAATGAGTTTACACAGTGCTCTAGGTTGCCGACGTGGCCAACGATAACGAGCCCGGGCTCCGTTAGGATTGATTGTTTTTGGATGTAATCGGCGAGTTGGTCCATTGGCTTATGTTACCTTTATTTAATTTTGCTGGTAATGGTCTGGATGCTCGATGAGGTCGACGAGCAGGTCAACCAGGCGCTGCACGATCAATTCAACATTGTCTTCGGATAGGGCGTTGCGGAAGTATTCACTCAGCTTACGGACCTGGATGCCCAGGCCTATCACGGTTTGACCGGCTTCTTCGACGCCTTGTACGACGGTCTTAAAATCGTACTG
Organism: uncultured Candidatus Saccharimonadales bacterium; assembly: GCA_964405545.1. Lineage (GTDB taxonomy): Bacteria > Patescibacteriota > Saccharimonadia > UBA4664 > UBA4664 > CAYOOH01. The sequence goes on from CAYOOH010000040.1 coordinate 1,391, forward strand.
TTTGCCGTCATGTACCGAGCTTTCACTAGGCAGGCCGTCGCAGATGACAACCAAGTAGCGCTCGGAAGCTGCCTGCGCGGCCAGTCGCTCTGAGGCTTGATCTACGCCCCAGCTCATGTCGGTGACACCGCCATGCCGTACCCAGATATTGGATATACGGGGCAGCGCGTCCTCAATAGTCTCGTCGGGATCTTTGAATTCCATGAATGTGCTATGAAAACCGCTAATCCCAAAGGGGGTCCGGACTTCGGACATAATCTTGCTCAGAACGGCTAAGGCCTCGTAGGAGTGAAATAGGCGGGTGACGGTGGGATCTTCGGCCGGTCTCATGGTTTTGGGGTCGTCGAGCATGCTGTAGGACAGGTCGATTAGGAACTCAAAGGCATAGTCCTCGGGCCGAGGTAAATCGCCTTCGTGACGGCGAGCCCAGGCGCCTGATTGGTCCGGACGAATACTGCGGGCTTTTTCGCCCACTCGCCGGCCGAGGTCTAGCTGTCGGCCGGAGTGGTAACCGTGCTCGAGTACGCTGAATTCGCGGGCGGTAAAGACTTTTCTGAGCCGATCGACGGTTGCGTCGATAAGCTCCGAGTGTCTCTCGATAGCAGCCTCGAAGGTGCGCACCCCCCAGGCATTAGGAGCCTCGTTGGGATCACGCGGCAGACGGTCGTGTTCGGTTGACGGTAGATGCTGGGGAGAAGGAGGTCCGGGTGGAAGGTCTGGTGGGTGGTCGTAATCATGGTCGTGGCCGGACCCATGGAAGACCCCGGCGGCCGCTGCTTCTCTCTCGTCAGCAACCTTTTTTTCGAATATCCTGAGCTTTTCCTCAGCGTGGTGGCGGGCCTCACCAGCGCCCGGCGAGGATGCAATCAGTTTGCCAATCTTGTCCCTGAGTTCCTCGGGTAAGGCAGTGATGTCTACCTGCTGGCCGGTCCCGACTTGGGTTGCTTTATGAAAGGCGTTATTGACGGCCTCTTGAACGGCTGCTTGCTCTTGGTCGGACAGGCTGGGTATGTGGACCTGCGGAGGGGCGGGCGGGCGGGCGGATTTAGGGTCTAGGCTGGAATTGGCGATACCGGAGAGTGCGTCTGATACCGTTTGGTCCCGAGTGTCTTTTTTGGCCAGGGGTTGGAGTAGGGGCCAGATCTTGTCTATTAGCAAGCCGTTAACATAGGCTGAGTAAGCTTTCACCTGGTCATCATCTCTGACCTCGAGGTGATCGGGATAGCGCCACCAGAACTCCTGGGCAAGAGCCAGCGTGGCAGTAATCGCATCTTTTAGCTCCGGCTCTAGGTGTTCTGATTCGATTCGCATGGGCTGACCTTGGCGGTCCTGTAACCAGAGCTTCATGTATTCCTCGGCTATCAGCTGGAGGCGAGGGATGTGACCAAGTTCTTCCTGGGCGCGGGGTACAAACCCTAGGTCTCGCCTATAAATGTGATCTATAGATCCGGTGAATTCTGGGTGGTAATCATTAATGCGGTTGTTGTTGCGTGGGTCTTCCAGACAAATCCAGACCCCCAGAAAGCCGGGATTCCCCAGGTAAGGCCCCAAACCCTCATCTAGGGTTATACGCCGGTGTCCCCCCTCGTGGGCCATAGAGAACTTAGTGGTTTCTATATCGCCGGTTAGGATTTCATCTGGGTCAGCGTAGATCACGTTATAGCCAACTTCGTATTTCCACTCCCGACTACCAGGCTCAGAAAAATGGATTTGCACGTCTGAGTCACCGCCAACCTCCTGGGCGATCTGAATGAGGTCGGCCAACCGACCGAGGATAATGGCCTGGTCGTCTGGCCCGAAGCGGCGCAGGATATCAAGATCGGCTGGGGCGAGGTTTGGTACCTCTGGCTGAAGCTCGAGACTGGCGCCTTTGATCTGCTCGCCGCCCTGGCTGTCGTGCTCAACCATTAGGGCCTCGGCGGGGTACCGGCTTCGCGCCGAGCCCGAGCAACGGCGGCGGCGACCCAGTCGGGTGCAAGGGCGTAGGCTAATTGATTTGGCTGTAACCCGGCGCTGAGTTGTTGAACCAAACTCAGCGATTGGGTGTCATACACGCCTCTTAGACTGGCTAGGGCAACGGCATTGTCAATACGGAGTGTACCGTTACCAACCTCAGCCTGGATAGTGGCGCGAACTTGGCGGCCCACTACATCAAGGTCGAGTTGCGATATATCAGTCGTCCTGCCCATTAAGACATTTCGCAGCTCGTGGGCTTGAGGCGCATCAAGATAGGCAAGACTAAGAGCAGTGAAGGCGGCTCGAGATGTTAGGTCTAGGTCGGTGCGGGCTAGTATGCTATATCGGGCGCTCCAGGCATCGTCACTACCGAGCCCAGCCAGAGTAACCGCCTCAATATAGGGGGACGATTTTGCTTGGTGGCGACTCCGAAAATCCCAGGCCTCAGGACTGTCCAGCCCCATAATGGATAATAATTTAGCATCCGGTCCGGAATAGACAGCTAAGTGAGAATCGTTTCTGATGTCCCAAGCCCCTGGGCTATCGATGCCGGCTAGGCTAATCATGGCTGCATCAGTGAGGCGAGCAGCTCGACTGTAGAGATCAGAATTGGAACGATCAGCCCGGTACGCGTCGAGAAACCGCGAGCTTTCTTCTATGATCGCAGTCCTGAGTTGGTGAGTCCTGGAATCGTCCAGGCCGACTAGGCTCTCTCCTAACTCGACGAACCGTTTTTGGTTGAATAGCTCCTCCCTGATCGTCCAGGCTTGCTCACTTGCATCACCGGCGATCATTTGGCCGATGGTGGCTACGGCCATCAATTCTGAACGGCGAGCGTCTAATATGTCGGAAGCTGGGAGACCGGCTAGGCGCTGTGCTAGCTCGGCCGCGCCCATGTGACCGCCTTGATTTAGCCCGACTAATTGGTTCACGACGGCTCGGTCATGGTCTGGTCTGTAGACCTGGGCCTCGGGTGAGGCTGTTTCTGGCACTGGGAGTCTAGGCGCGGCCGGAGCTGGAGGCGGGGTGCCAAGTGGGAGACGGCGAGAATCGGGCGCAGGCGCAGTTAGAGGATTGGCGGGTGCCGCAGGAAGGGCTGGGTGGGTCGGTAGGCGAGCATCCGTGCTCGGCCGAGTAGCTGGGACTGGGCGGCGCGGAGTAGCGAGGCTAGAGCCAAAGGTTTCTGCCATGAGGTGGGTGATCTTGGCTTTGTCGCCGGGGTCAAGGAGTTTGTTGGCGTAATAGTAAGTGATAGCATTTTGGATGGCTAGGGATAGATCTTGGCTAGGGAAGTGCTGGACAAACTCGATTATCCGACGAGGTTCGGCACGATGGTCAAACGTAAAGCGCTGGGGCTGGGACTTGCGTGAGCCAATGGCGCCCGACTTAAGAGCTTCAACTGCCTTGTAGTGGAACTCAATGAATCTAGCCAGCAGTTGGTTTTTTTCGGCCTCTGCTACCGGAAGCTGGTCCCACTTGTTGCCGGCCAGGCCGGTGACGTACTGCTCCATGGCGTCACGCGGCAGCTCGTCTTCGCGCTTGACATAGTTCCAACGCCGGATCTGGGCCGGATCAAGCAATTTCCGGCTGGGATAGTCTGCACTGGGTGGGTTTTGGAGAGCCACAATATGCAAGTTGTCCTTAACCATTTGGACGACTTGGTTGTAGTTTTCCTTAAGGTTGACTTGACCGTTGGAGTTGTAAGCGTCAAGGACCTCGTGAATACGAACCAATATGTCTCCTGGTGTGGTGTTGTATTCGTCGATGACGAGCATGACCTTGTTGCCCCGGGCGGCTTCTAAAATGGCGCCAGCAATGGGGCCGGGTTCGTAGATGTACTCGGGATCACGGTCGGGATCCTTGCGGTTAGTGTTGGGGGCCAGGTCGCCCATGAGACTACGGACGTCTGTAGTGCCGTCGTTGTTGGTGTAGTAGTACGACCAGCCGAGTTTGGCGGCCATATCCTCGGCCGCAGTGGTCTTGCCCAACGAAGAACCACCTTCGATTAAGACCGGCTGATGCAGAGCGAATGATGTGGCCATGGTCTGCTGGAGTTCAACCGTGACGCGGTCGTATACCATATCATTTCTGGGCTTGATCCGACGCTCCTCGTGGCCGTTACCCATATCGAGCTTTACGCCTGAAAATTCGACAGTGCCGAGGCTTTGCAATGCTTCAAGGGCTTGACGGTCAGCGTCCTGGGAAAGGGCGGCCAGATCTGCATCATTGTGGCGTAAGGGGCTTTGCGGTGGGCTATCTGGGCCACGAGTGTCTAGCATGGAGCTCCGTAGGTTGATATTCTAAGCATAATCCATTGAGATCTGCTTGTCATCTAACCCACACTCAAGGCATTCATGGCATTAACGATTTCTTTGATGCGGTCGTCGGCCTCGCCGCGGCGGGCGCGGTTGTAGTTCATGAGGAGGAGGGTTTGGAGCTCTTTGGCCCGTTTTTTGGCCGAGGACATGGCGGTAAAGCGCGAGGCGTACTGGGCCAGGCGGGATTCGAGGATAACCTGGGAGAGGGCGATTTCCATCATGACTGCTTCGAGGTAGCGAACAACGTCGTCGACCGAAGGCTCAAAGAGGTATTCGCGGGCGGAAATGATGCTGTCGGCGGATGGATCGGCGACCGACTGCTTGAGGGAGGGGGGAGTGGCTTGAGGTACGGGCTGGCCCGGAGCGGTCTCCTTGGTGTCATTGGCGTCGGAGCCGAGGGCGCGGACCCGGCCGAGCAGGTCGATGCGGCCAACTTCTTGGACGGACAGCGAGATGTAGCGCTGGAACCAAACGGTGGGCTGTTTGTAGCCCAGGAGTTCGTCGACGATGGGCGAGACGTCGATGGCTTGGTCGACGTCGGGTAGGCGGAAGTAGCGTTTGATTTTGGCATGGTTTTGGACAAACTGGGTGGCACCGTGGGCGCCAATGACGATCAGATCGGTAGTAGCGGGATCGAGGTTGTCGAGGACGGTGCGGACGATGCGGGCGTCGATGTCACCAGACAGGCCGCCTTCGGAGGTCAGTACCAGAAAGACGTTGGGGCGATCGCGCTTGGGACCGTTTTTGCCGGTCAGGCGCTCGGTCGGGTCGACGCGGAGCTGGGTGTAGATTTGCCAGAGTTCGGCAAAGAACGCTTGCGACTTGGCAACGCGGTCTTTGACTTTGCCGATGCGCATGGAGGCGATGGACTCGAAGATGCCGGTCAGCTCGGTGACGGTACCGACTTGGGTGGCTTCTTTTTCGATTGATAGGGCCTGGGAGCTCATCGGCGGTTGACCTTGTGATTGTGGTTATGATTATAACATTTAACCCCCTGGCGCAGAATGTGGCGCCAGGGGGCTGAGGTTAGTTGGACGGAGAGGACAGGCGGGAAACGCGGTCCAGAATAGGCTGGATGAACCCGGCGATGGGGATGACTCGGGCGTGACCGACCGCCACCTGGAGGTAGGGACGAGCCAAGCTCGGATGGTCGATGGGGTACTGGCGGCGACCGGGACCCTGGGCAAAGAGGATGGTCTGGTCCTGGTTGCTGGCCAGCCGCAGCGATACCAGCGTGGCCGGGTTGGTGCGAGCCCGGGGGGTGTGGGTAAGGTGGAGGACGGTGCCGTCGTTAAAGGTAATTATGTAGCTTTCGACGTCCTCGGTGGGACTGGGGCCGTTCGTGACACTTTTGACGCCGGTTGGCGAGGGGGGCTGGGCTGGTTGCCGTCGCCGAAGAAATGACATGGGGATATTCCTTCCCTCGAATTCGAACTTAGACTGAACTTTCTTATTATAGTATAATTTATTTTTTTGTAAATGGTTGGGGTGATTAAACCTGGACTCGAAAAGGCTGGCCAGCGCGGTGACGATGCCGACCTCGGTAGCATGATAACGCCCTGCCGCAAGGGGAAGCGGCAGGGCGAGAAGATCAAAAAGTGGTCAGGAGGTTGCGGATGAGCTCTGAGGCGGTCGGAATTTGGGCGTTGGCGACGGCCTGCAGGTAGGGAAGAGCCCTATCGAGGCTGCGAAGGTCGCGGAATCGCTCCGTTATGACTAGAATGTTCTCGTCGCGGCGGTTGGACAACCGCAGAGAGGTCAGCCGAGCCGGACCGGATTCGGACGCGGTATGGACGATGTGAAGCTTAGCTCCCCTCGCAAAGGTAATTTCGCAGAAAGAGTTCGGAGGCTCCGTACCGTGAGTGTACGAATTGATGTCCGTTGGCGTCCTACGTGAGCCGAACAAACCCATGGAAATTCCTTCCTTCGAAGTTGGATGGAACTATTATATTGTAATATATTTTGGAATTTTGTAAATATTGGGGTAAATTGCAGAAGATGTGACAGGGAGACATTGGCACCACACTTGACGGCTACAAGGGCTTTCGAAACTCTAGGAGATTGTCTATGAGGCGAGTCGTAGGGATTGGGTGCGGGCGCCCTGTCGCCAGGGGAAGCGACGGCGCAGAGGGGTGTGCGTGAGGTGGGGTTGGATTTATAAGTTGGCTTGAGGCTCGGGCAGTGCCATAAAGGTAGCTCACCGAATTTCGGTGATGATATCTGATATTGAGGCTGAGTTTCTCGATGTTTACCGATATTCGGTGAACTTTTGGTTGCGAGAATAAAGACCGATTGATACAGGACTGTGCGGCAGAGATCTGCGGCAAGGTGAGCGGAGACGGTGTGGATGAGGGCCGACTATCCCCGATTGTGATTGACTTTTGTGAACTAAATATGTTAACTATATCTGTTCTGACACCTACCTACCTGTTTGGTTAAGGGGTCGTTGTGAGGGATGTACGGTACTTTTTGCAGTCTGACGGAACGCTGGTTCGGATGGTCAAGAGGAGCGACCGCTGGTTTGCTTACTGGATCGATTCGGGTTTCATTATGGCCGGACAGATCGATGATACGACGGACGGGAGCTTTCGGCAGATCCGGGCATTACTAAAGACACGGTACGGAAGCCTGCGGCCCCTGGACCTGGGCGACTACACAGTGTTCCGGGACCCCGACACTCAGCCGGATGAGCCGGAGTTCCATGTCCGGCGCGAGTACTCGTACCAGCAGCCCGTGCCGGCCCGAGTGGTGCCGGTGGGAAGCCTGTTGACGAGTCGGGCGGGATCGTTCTTTAAGCTGTATCTGGGAGGCGAGGCCGTGGATGTGACCGGGCCAGTTGCACGACTGGTGGGTCGGGGCTAGCATCACGACCCCGATAGTTGTTGCTCTGCTGCGGGCTTTTTTGAGCCGCGGCGGAGCTTTTTTTATTTGGTGGTCGCAGGGGCGG
>CAYOOH010000041.1:0-5620 GCA_964405545.1 uncultured Candidatus Saccharimonadales bacterium
GACGGTTAGTCCTCGGTAGTCGGTCATGACGGCCAATTTGATGCGACCGAGTTCGCCTGTGAGACTCTCAACGGCTTGCTCTTTGGCAGTGCGGGAAATGGCCATACATGGACTCCCTTAAATTAAAAGATCTCTGGTTGTTGCACCAAGAGACGTGAGTGTATTCCCTGAGGGCAGCGAGAGCTGCGAACTATGGAAATCGCCTCGGTAGCGAATTTAAGGCTGCTTTTGTGCGGCCAGCTACTGTCTTGGGTGAACGAGTGTTAGTGTAGCGGATAGTTGGGTTTTGGTCAAGCGCCGCAGTTGCTTTTCGAGTGCTTTGATGATAGGGTTACGTGGTCTGATCGTTCGATTTGAAAGAGAGATTGTGATGTCGGTGACACGGCGTTCTACGGCTCCTTCGGGTGGGCCTTGGTATACCGCTCTGTATGATGAACGGGGTTTGAAGGCGATCGCGACGACTATTGGCGGCGTTTTGCAACCGGGCTGTCGGGTTGTTGTAACCAGCTTCGATTCGGCTTTGTCGGACGGCTTGAGGCCAAGTTACTCCCGAATTTCGGGTCTGGTACATGTTGGTCGAGAGGCCGGGGTTGGGTCGCCGGTGCTCCTCATCCCTGTTGGCCTATGGGTAAGTATCCCGAGTGAACGGGTTGGTGAGGATGAGTATGGTAGCCCATGTGTAGACATCAACGGTGATCACGTTACTTGCGTTATTCCGTACTTGTTTGGTGGGAGTCTGGCTCGCAGGTACTACGCTATCACTCGGCTTGGGGGATAGGGTGATGTGATTTTTTTGAGCGTCCGGCTGGGATTGTGTTCTGCCGGACGCATTTTTTTCGTTGATTATGAGGCTCAAGTACTCATGGGTTAATTTGCTTTTGGGTTCGGGACGTGATTATATAAGGAAACTTTTTTGTTTTGCGGCCGCTGGGCCTTGACAATGAGTGAGGTTTGATGGAAGCGAGTGATTGGTTGAGCGATCCACGACTCGTGGTACTGGACGAGTCGACATTGCCCCAGATTGGGCCTGCATTGTGTAGGCATATCGAACGGCGAGGATGCTTGCTGGACGAAACTCTGGTGGCAGATCAAGGCCAGCTATCAATGGTGCGCTTGCGGGTGCAAGTCTGGGTTACCGCAGCTTTTTGCCAGTTCCTGGCAGCAACTAAGTTTGTTCGAATCGAGCTGGAGCCGGCTGAGCGGCGAGGGTCTATTGACCTAACATATTTCCTCCCGGCTGATGGCACGACCAGGTTTTTGGCAGGCTCCCAGGGTCTCGTACTCGTGACTGAGCTACCTGAGCGTAGTAACCGAGTGGTGATTTTGCGGTTTTCTGAGCTCTAGTTCTCGATGAGTGGAGCTGGTATGAGCACTTTGGAAGATTGGGTCGATGACCCGCAACTTGTGACACTGACGCTCGCGGTAACGCAATCGGGTTTGGTTGGCGCCAATATGTGCAATTACCTCAAGGGCCATCGGTTTGCGTTCCGGGAGGGGATGGTCCGCCGCGGCCGGTCGCTACAGGTGGTACCGAGTGTGCCGGTTATGGTTAATGTGGTCAGTGCTGGTTTCCGAAGCGATGGAGGGAGATTTAGTTTAGAGATTGAGTTGGATCGCTCGACTCGGTACGCCCCGGAGCGCGTATATTCTTTTCCTGTTGGGGTGGCGACTCGGGTGAATGTTTGGCATGACCAGGTGATTGTGGTGGCGCCGCGAGCTGACGAGCGTTATTTGGTGCTCGAATTTGTATGGCCGAGGGGCCGTAAGTCCGCCGCAGCTTAACGATTTTAGTATGGCTCTGTCCTGATTTTTTTGTCGGGGCAGGGCTTTTTTCTATTACGGGTAGGGTTGGGATCCTACCGGGCCAGGTTTTGGCAATGTCGGTGACGCGGCTTTCTACGGCTCTTAAGGCTAAATTTCTTAGGATATGCTGTCGGGTTTGGTTGTTGCTGGATTTCTAATCTATAATGGTCGGGCGTTAGTGTGTTCCTTCAAGTACTAGAGGGGTTTGTATGTCTGGGCGTATAGCGCGGCTGTCGGCTGGGCTGGGCGGGTTGTATATGCTTGACGCGTACGAGGAACCGGCACTAGGAGAGCTAGCTAAGCGATTGAGCGGCCGGCTGCTAGGCCGGGATTTGGTGCTGACGAGCTATGATGAGGCTCGTCCCGAAGAGCTCAAGACAGCTGCTGTCCGTCTGGAGGCAGAGGTTGCGCTGAGAAAACGAGACGGCTCGGCTTATATGATTTTTCCGTTTCCGATTTGGGTGGGCGTACCGTTGGCAGTTTTGTTGCATGGTCGTAAGCCATATCGGCCTCAGCTGGAGGTTGCACGGAATATTTTGTATATCAGGTATTGGCATAGGGTTGGTGACCGGCCATTGGTTAGGCTGTATTCTGTGGCGGGTTTGAGTGTATCAGGGTGATGTTTAGGTCATGGCGGCGAGACCGAAGGGTTTGCTGATGAGTGGCTTGGGTGTTTGGGTGGATGATCCGGAGCTCGTAGCATTGACGGGCGAGGCCTTGCAACCGGGCTTGATTGGCGATAACTTGTGCCAGTATTTGACAGGGCGATTGTTTGATTTTCGAGAAGCGGTGGTAAATCGTCAGCGCTCGTTGCAGCTGGTCCCCAGTTTGCCGATACGCGTTAGGGTGGCAGAGGCGCGTTTTTGCTATGATGAGGTTGGGTCTCGGTTGATGATTAGGCTGGGGCAGAGGACGCATTATGCGCCGCTCGGTACATACGAGTTAGCTCTTGGCCCCGCGACGCGTGTCCGGCTTTGGCGTAATCAGGCAGTTGTGGTGGCACTACGTGATGTTGGCCGCTATCTTGTGCTGGAGTTTGCGTTGCCGAGCAGTCGGCGAGTGTACGCGGCTTAACTAGCGGTGGCTCTGCTCTTTAATTTGGAGCAGAGCCTTTTTCGTGGCTGGGCTAGGCAGGGTTGGGATACCACCAGGCGAGTGAAGCGGCGATGTCGGTGACGGTGGTACGGGCTTGGGTGTCGGTGGCCTGAGCCAGGGCAAGACGGGCGATCAAGCGGCCGAGGTCGGCGGCTTGGGCGGTGGTGAGGCCGCGGCTGGTGAGGGCGGCGGTGCCGAGGCGCAGGCCGCTGGGTCGCCAGGCGGATTTGGGGTCGTTGGGGATCATGTTGCGGTTGGTGACGATGCCCAGGGACTCTAGGTGTTTTTGGAAATCTAGGCTGTCGATGGTGTCGGGCAGCTTGAGGAGGCAGAGATGATTTTGGGTGGGGCTGACGACGGTGAGGCCTGCGTCGCGAGCGGCGGTCTCGAGGGCCTTGGTGGTGTCGAGGACGGCCTGCGAGTAGACCTTGAACGGGCGGCCGTCTGGGTGCTGGTCCTCGCCCAGGATTTCGAGCAGGGCCTGGCCGGTGGCGGCGATTTGGTGAAGGTGGGGACCGCCGGAGGTGCCGGGGAAGATGGTTTTGTTGATGGCTGGGATGTGGTCACGCTTGGCAAAGAGCATGGCGCCGCGGGGGCCGCGGAAGGTTTTGTGGGTGGTCATGGAGACGAAATCGGCACCGTCTGGTCCGGGCTTAAAGGGCGAGTCGTGCAGACCGGCCGCGACTAGGCCGTTGATGTGGGCGATGTCGGCGAGAACCAGGGCGCCGGCGTCGTGGGCGGCCCGGGTGAGGGTGGCGAACTGGTATTGGCGGGGATAGGCGGAGAAGCCGAGAATGACGATTTTTGGCTTGTGGGTGCGGAGTTTGGCCAGGTAGTCGTCTTGGTCAATTTCGTAGGTGTCGGGGGCGGTTTGTTTGACGTCGTAATTGACGAGCTTGAAGAATTTGAGGTAGTTGGAGGTGGCGTGCATGTGCGACAGGTGTCCGCCGTTGGCTAGGTTGAGAGCCATGATGGTATCGCCGGCAGAGAGCATGGCCAGGAACACCATGGCGTTGGCGGGTGAGCCGGACAGAACTTGGACATTGACGTCGTACTCCCCTGCTTGGTCAAAAACTTCGAGGGCTTTTTGCTGGACAAAGGTTTCCATCTGGTCGGCGTAGATGTTGCCGGCGTAGTAGCGCTTGCCGGGGAGCCCTTCCGCGTATTTATTGGACCAGACGGAGCCGAGGAGGTCGAGGACCTTGGTGGAGGGATAGTTCTCGGAGGCGATCAGATTAAGGGTGTCGCGTTGTTTGGCGAATTCTTGGGCGGTGAGGTCGAAGAGTTTGTTCATGGTGAGCTCCCTGTTGGGTAATGTGACGGGTGCGAGTTGGAAGGGGTTAGGGGTGCTTCATGATGGGGTAATTATAGCTTCAAATGAAGAAGGCGGCCAGTATGTGAGTCATGGCGGCCGATCTCGAACTACCGTATTTCCTGCTAACTATCTGGAGTGTAGCATGTTATATGCAGCAGATACGTCGTATATCCGCATTGCCACAAGAGACAAGATAATGATCCCGCTGGCAATAACGGCTTTTACCCAGAATTTGGCACCCCACTTGTTAAATAAAAGCCAAATACCCATATATGCTAGCCCGAAAGACAGACCCAGGATAAACATATCGGCAGTGAGTGTATGCGGGAATAACTTATAAATTATAATGGCTATTGGTCTACTTAGAGGCAGATGACCAAAGATAGCAAAGATTACGATTACGAGAGCTTGAAGTTGTTTTTTAGGCATTGAGATATTCTATCATGTCAACGTACATCGACCGTCCACCATGCGGGACCAGAAGCTGCAGCTAGAGAATGGTGCGCCTGAGCAGGAATAGTTGGTCTGGACTGTCGGCTAACTTGACTAGTCCTGCATATCTGAGCTTCTAAATCACCGCTGGCTGCGGGGAGCGGTTGCCTGTGTGATGTCGACTGGACTGAGGACAGTGGCATTAGCTTATGCTCATAATTATGGCTTAACGGAGGCCTAATCTGACGTCCCTTTTTAAGGGTACTGTCCTCAGTCCAGTCGGTACTTCTGACTATGGGTGCGGATATGACCGGCCCGGGTACGGTACCTTGTGCATAGCGAGGCCTCCAAGATATGATTATGCCAATGAAAGGTGGTAGGTATGGGTTACAAACCGTATGACGAGCGCACGCCCGACGGACAGTACCGGGCGATTTTGAAGAAGATTTTGGACGAGGGCGAGTTTGGTCAGACGCGGCAGGGACCGCGGGCCAAGATGGTAATGGGAGTGCAGATGCATTTTCGGCTGGAGAACGGTTTTCCGCTGATTACGGACCGGAGTTTGGGGAGTTTTTGGCGCAAGCCGATCGGCGAGTTGTGCGCTTTTATAAATGGCGCACGCACGCGAGAGCAGCTGGCGGAGTTTGGCTGCACGTGGTGGGATGCTTGGACGAGCGAAGAGAAGACGAGTAAACGGGGCCTGGAAGTCGGCGATATCGGTCCGGGGTCGTATGGGGCGGCTTTTCATGATTTTCCGACAGCTGACGGGGGCGGGTTTGACCAGTTTAAGCATTTGGTGGAGCAGATAAAGGAGCTGCCGGAGCTGCGGACGCATTTTGTGACGCCGTGGATTCCGCAGTATATTGTGCGAGGCAAGGGCAAGCAGCAGCAGGTGACGATCGCGCCGTGCCATGGTTGGATTCATGTGCGGGTGGTGAATGACAAGCTGCATTTGCATATGTTCCAGCGGTCGGG
>CAYOOH010000041.1:5720-8108 GCA_964405545.1 uncultured Candidatus Saccharimonadales bacterium
GATTACGCGCCGCATCCGAGTATTCCCAAGATTCCGGTGGCGACATGATTAGTTTGGTGGTGGCGATGACGGAGAATCGGGTGATTGGTCGGGACAATGATTTACCTTGGCGGTTGCCGACGGACTCGAAGCATTTTCGGGAATTGACGACCGGTCGGGATGTGGTTATGGGGCGCAAGACGTTTGAGTCGATTATGAAGAGCTTGGGCAAGCCGCTGCCCAACCGGCGCAATATCGTCGTAACAACGAATGCGGACTACGAGGCACCGGAGGGCGTACTCGTGGCTCATTCGTTGGACGATGCTCTGGCGGCAACGGAGAGCGAGGAGGTGTGTGTGATTGGGGGAGCGCAGATTTATGCTTTGGCGCTGCCGCTGGCGGACCGGATTTTTTTGACCGAGATCAAGACGCGTCTCGAGGGTGATGCGTTTTTTCCCGAGATTGGACCGGAGTGGCGGGAAACGGTTCGGGAAAGCCATAAGGCTGATGACAAGAATGAGTACGATTTTGACTTCGTAACTTTGGAGCGTGCGCGGGCGTGAGTGGTTACAACTTGCGGGCGGGGCGGGTGAAGGCCCAGATCGAGAAGATGAAGGCTTTGAGTGAAGCTGGGATTTGTGCGTTTTGTCCGGAGCATTTTGAGGAGTATCATGATAGTCTGATTGAATTTGCGACCGAGCATTGGACGGTGAGCAAGAATGATTACCCGTATGAGGGGACGAAGCTGCATTTGTTGTTGGTACCCAGGGAGCATGCGCTGATGCTAGGCGAGTTGAGTGCGGCGGCGCGGGCGGACTTGGCGGAAGTGCTGGTGGAGATTGAGCGGCGGTGGGGGCTAGAGAGCTACGCGGTTGGTATGCGGGTGGGTGACCCCAAGCGCAATGGCGGCAGTGTCGATCATATCCATGCCCACGTGGTAGTGGGTAGAACGGACGAGGCGGGGCATGAGCCGGTGCGGTTTAAGATGAGCTCGCGTTAGTTGGGGTAGGCAATGGCAGTAGGATCGCCGACGCTGTCTGACGGAGAGCCAAGATCCACCTGGACGAGCTTGACGCCGGCGGATTCGAGAATTTGCTGGCCGTCAAGCATGGCGTAACCGGTGGCGTAGTAGCAGGTAGTGATGCCGGCTGAGGCGATAAGTTTGGCGCAGATTGGACACGGGAAGGTGGTGACATAGAGTGAAGCGCCTGCGAGGGGCAGGCCACGCTTGGCGGCTTGGGCGATAAGGGTGGCTTCGGCGTGGATAAAGATTGAGGTCTCGATGGCGACGCCTTGACTAAAGTTGTTGCGCGGGTCGCCGTCGGCCCAGGCGGTATTGGCGGTGGGCAGGGAGTGGTTGTAAGCGGTGAGGAGGGCTTGGCCGTCTTGAGCGATGAGGGCGCCGACGCGGCGCCAGATGTCGGAGCTGTGTGTTCCAGCGGCGGCAGCTGTGGTCATGAGCTGGCGGTCGAGTTGGCGGGTGGAGATGCGGCGGTCGGGGTTGGGTTGGGTCTTGGCGTCGCTTCGAGTGCGGTCCCAGCGCAGAAAGATGGGACTATAGATGATGGCGCGGGCGGGGAAATATTGTTCGGCGAGGACGTGGCTAAGGTCTTCGTCGGGCATGGTTATTGTGCCTTGGGGAAGGTTTTTTAGCCTATGGGGCGTAGCGATTTCGATGTGGTCAAAGAGGTTCCAGGCCGCAATGGCCTGACGAATTTGTTCGGGGTCGAGTTTGCGCAAGTCTTTGGTGAGCGGACGGAATTGACTCATGAACTCAGTCCCCAGAATATACAAATCGGCGTGGCGGTGCTGCTCGAACAGGCGTCGATAACCGGCGTGCAGAACTGGGATGTAAGCGATAAGAGCGGTGGCCACTCCCCTACCCTTTGGAGTCTTGATTGAGCCGGTCAAAGGCGGCGTCGACAGCCTCGGCGACGGCGACTTTCATTTTTTGGGCCAGGCCGATGTTGAGGCGGCGGAGTTTGGCGGTGGTAGAGGTGGTGGCTTGACGCTCGAGGACAATGACTTGGCCGCAGAATTCTGTTAGGGCTTGGAGCTGTTCGGCGGTGTAAGTGTCGGCTGTTGCGACGAGAACGTCGGGGCGGATGGCTTTGATGAGCTGCCATTTGGGCTGGTCTGCTTGTTTGATGGTAACAACGTCGACGTGGCGCACATGGGTTAACATACGGACGCGTTCGTCTTCGGATACGACGGGGCGGTCAGGTCCTTTGCGGGCGCGGATTTTGGCGTCGGAGTCAATGCCGACAATGAGTATGTCGCCGTACTGATGAGCTTTTTCTAGATACAGGAAGTGGCCGATGTGGATGAGGTCGAAGCTGCCCATAGTGAGAACGACTTTGAGGCCAACTGTTTTGCAGGCTGTGGCAAACTCGGCCAGGCGGTCGAGAT
>CAYOOH010000042.1:0-8025 GCA_964405545.1 uncultured Candidatus Saccharimonadales bacterium
AGGTATCCGTACCGGAAGGTGCGGATGGATCACCTCCTTTCTAGGGAGAAACGGCCCAGTAATGGGCTCCGAGTCCTCGAGATTCGGCCGTCACGACCGCTTTAGTTGATCTGCCCAGCAATGGGACGTGATCCTAAAAGTCGGACGCGGTACTTCTAGGTCGGTCATTGTACTGCACGAAAAAGATTTCAAGTCTACAAAAAGCCACTAGCGTTTGCGCTAGTGGCTTTTTGTAGCAGGTTGATAAAGGCGGATGGCTTGCCCAGTGGTTAAATGCCACTGGGCAAGCTCGTTAGCTTAGGCCAAAGAATTGGTGGTAGCCGAACATGTCACCGAGGTTCAGCGTGGTGATGTCGAGGCCTTGGCCGCTTGTCACCAGGATGTGCTGGGCTTTGGCGTACGGATCGGTGCCGATGATTTCCACTTTGCCAAAACGGTCGATAACCAGTGTCAGTTGGGCCGGAAGGCCAACGCCAATAGTAGGGTATACTTCTTGTCGGGGCGGGGCGGCAGGAGTAAGAAAACCCGGCTCAATCTCGATGTCGATTGAAACCTAATTTATTGGCTTGGGTCCAAAGGTGCGATCGTTGCGTTGGTCGTAGGGGGTGGGCTGGGGACCGATTTGTTGCTTGGTGCTGGCAGGGAGTTTGGCGTAATTCTCGGTCTGAAGGGCTTCGAGGGCGGTGGTATAGGGGCGATTTGATTGGAGAGAACGGCTGAGGCAGGTAATGTTTGCGACTTTCCAGTCGCCCTGAGGGGAATTGGTGGGGTCAAGGCGGAGATAGTATTCGACCAGGTTGGGCTCTGTTTGGTTGGGGTAATAGAAGGCAGCGATGGTGGTAGCTTGGCCCAGGCCGCTTGAGCCGCGGTGGATGTATTTGACGGCGACAGGGGCCTGAGTGCTACAGGTAATGTCATCGAAGTCGGCTTGTTTGGTGGCATAGGCGGTGTTGAGGTTTTCGGCCAGGCTTTGGGTAAAGGTTTGGCCGTGGTCGGTGTAGGTGAGTCTAAAAGCGTGCGGGCTACTTGTGCCAACATCGGTCCGCTTGTCGCCGTAGTAGTGGGCCTGGATGTAGTCGTTGACAAAGAAGGCGGTAATGTCGTCTTCGCCGGCGTTATTGGAGCCGGCGTATTTCTCGATTTCGAGACCGCCGGCAATGATGCGTTGGATATAGCCCGCAGGGCCGCGATAGGTCCAGAAACCGGTCAGGACACTGGCAAGGCTGAGTATAATGATAGCCGCACTGGTGGATAGGAGGGCAGTGCGGTGGCGGGAGTAAAAATTGGGCTTGGCGGTTTTTTTCATGAGTCTGGTTTGCTTGCTTAGATAATGTTGTTGGCCGATGCCGATGATGGTGTCGACAATGGCTCGAGTTAGGGTTGGGAGGGCTCGGCCTGGCGGGCCGAGTGCGGCGTCACGGTATATATCGGCGAATAGCTGCATAGTTAGATCGCCGTAGTTGCGCTGGTAGTCGGTTGGAAAAAGCCGGACCAGAAGGTTGAACCAGCGGACGAGATAGGGTGGCTGAGGCTCCATGGCTATGGTTGCTCGGTGATAAGGTGCGGGTAGATGCCGAGGCGTCTGGCCTGCGTGAGCGACTGATCAAAGCGTTGAAGCTCGAGGCCTAGCAGCCTTCGGCCGGCCGGCGTTAGACGGTAGTAGCGCCGCCGTTGGTCGTCTAGGGTTGGGTCGGGGCGGGTGTCGGCTTCGACGATCGCACCGGAATCGATTAGCTGCTTAATGGTGCCGTAGAGCGATCCAGGGCCGAGCTTGATCCGGCCCACCGAGTCGAGGGTGGCTTGTTTCATGATGTCGTAGCCGTGGCGGTCTTGGCTGGCGAGGGCGAGCAAAATATAAAACACGGTTGGACTGAGTGATGATTGTGAGGGGGGTTGGGTTGTTTGGTCCATTGTTTGACACTATATCGGATTTTGATATAGTGGGGCAAGAGTTTTGTCAGAATACTTTTTTTGGCTATGCTGGGATTAATCTAACGGAGCGCTTGAGCGATGAATAGTTTTTGGCGAGTGTCGTGGCCGACTGGCGTGTTTGGCGCGACGGTATTGGCGGCCGTAGTGGGAGTGATTGCGGGGGCGCCGACGATTCCGAATGCCTGGCTGGGCGGGATGGCGTTTGTTGTCGGGGTTTATCTCGTACTGGGGGCGTTGCCTTTGGTGGTGATTGCGTTAATTTTGGACTTGGTCGCACGGAGCAAGGGTTGGCCGTCGCCGAGGCCGGCAGTGTGGATGGCGGGCGGACTATATGTAGCGTTGGCGGGGTTTAGTGGCTATCTCATGGGCGGGGCTTACACGATGGCGAGCCGGCATTTGTCGGGGTCGGAATTTGTACCATTTGGGATTATGGCCCTATGGATGCAGTCCTTGGTGATTATACCGGTGGTGGCGTTGGTGGCTGGGATTGTCAGGTTGGTGATAGCGCAGCGTGGCCGCTAGCTGCCGTTAAAGCCGGAGAACAAGCCCTTGAAGGGCGAAAAAAAGAAATTCAGTCCTGGGGGCGGTGATGTTGATGAGCATGTAGCTCGCACGTGAGGCTCGGATGATAAGATGGAACCATGGCATATGATCTGGAGTCGGGCGATCGGGAATTGATTGTTGATCTCCATATCCATTCGCACTATTCGCGGGCCACGAGCCGGGATTGCACGCTGGAGGGTTTGTACCGGTGGGGGAAGATTAAAGGGATCAATGTGATTGGGACGGGCGATTTTACCCATCCGCAGTGGTTTGCGGAATTGCGCGAGAAGCTGGAGCCGGCGGAGGGCGGGCTGTTTGGCCTGCGCCAAGAGTTAGCGGCGCCGATTGACGCGGAGTTGCCGATGAGTGTGCGGGGTGAGGTGATTCGGTTTGTGCCAACGGTGGAGATTGCCACGATTTATTCGAAAGGCAGCAAGGTACGTAAGTTGCACCAGCTTGTCGTAATGCCGAGTTTTGAGGCGGTGAGCGAGCTGAACGCCAGGCTGGAGCGGATCGGCAATCTGAAGGCCGATGGGCGGCCGATTTTGGGTTTGGACTCCAAGGAATTGTTACGGATGGTGTTGGAGGTGGAGGCGAGGGGTTTGTATATTCCGGCCCATATCTGGACACCGTGGTTTGGGTTGTTTGGTTCCAAGAGCGGGTTTGACAGTTTAGAGGAATGCTATGAGGAGCTAGCGCCGGAGGTGCGGGCGATTGAGACGGGGCTGTCGAGTGACCCGTATATGAATTGGCAGGTGAGCGGTCTGGCGGGGCGGGCGATCACGAGCCACTCGGATGCGCATTCGCCGCAGAAGCTGGGGCGTGAGGCGACAGTGGTGCGGGTGAATGAGCTGAGTTATGAGGCGGTGTTGGGTGCCATCGCCACCAACGACGAGCGGTTGGTGGGTACGATTGAGTTTTTTCCGGAGGAGGGCAAATACCATGCTGACGGTCATCGGGCTTGTGGGGTGCGATTTAGGCCGGAGCAGACGCGGGCGCATGGCGGTCGGTGTCCAGTCTGCGCTAAACCGTTGGTGGTAGGAGTAGAGTACCGAGCAAGTGAGCTAGCCGACCGGCCGCTGGAGGCTGCGAGGCCGAAACAGGTGGAATATATCGTGCCATTGGCGGAAATGCTGGCTGAGCTAAAAAATGTGAAGGCCACGAGTAGCCTGGCTGTCGCGACTGACTATTTTCGGCTTGTGGCGGCATTGGGCAGTGAGCTTGCTATTTTGCGGTCGGTGCCGGTGGAGGCGATTGGGGGCGTGTCGGGACAGATGGCGCTGGCAGTGGAGCGGTTGAGGGCGGGGCAGGTGTACCGCGAACCGGGTTTTGATGGGGTATTTGGAACGATCCGCGTGTTTCGTGATCAGGCGGATCGGGCTGAGACGATGAATCAGTTACGTTTGCTCTAGAGAATGTCTAGGCGGTAAAAAGAACCCGCCGAGCAAGTGCTGGGCGGGAGAGAGGTTATGGGCGCCTATAGAGATAGAGATGCTGATTGGGTTGTACTGTGACTCTGCTCAAACCTTGGGGCTTGTCGGTGGCACGGCTAAAGCCGGTTTTTTCGGCAACTCGAATGCTTGGGAGGTTGTGATGGTGGCAGGTGAGCCAAGCCAGAACGACGCTTTGGCGCCGGAAGACTTCGCTAAGCAAGTAGCGGATGGAGGCGGTCATGAGGCCACGGTTCTGATAGGTTGGAATGATCCAGTAACCAAAGCGAAGATAGTGAACGTCGGGGTCGAGGCGGCAACTGATGCGGCCAACGATGCTTGGGCTCCTGGTGGTCCAGAGGCCAACACTGAAATCGGCGCCTAGGTCGGCGTGTTCCTGGCTGCGCTGGAGGTTGGCATGGACGGCCTCGAGGCTACGGGAAGCAGCGGAAGTGAAGTAGGGGTCGTATTGTTGGAGCTGGGTTCGCCATTGGCTAATAACGCCCCAGAGTTTCATTCCATCCCTGGGTAGAATCGGCCGCAGGACAATCCCCGGAACAATTGTATGGGGATAGCGAGGAGTGTAAGCCAGGTCTGGCATGATACGCTCCAATCTGTGGGAAAATGGGACTTCTCTATGGGAACATAGGCGCTGCGTGGGGTCAAGGGGAGAATTATACCTGAGTCTCAAAACCTCTCACTGCTTTCCTCTCGAACATAAGCCTCGCTTGTCTTGCGGAAACTCGCTTTCGCTCAAACAGTCCTCGACTGCACGTGGCTTATGTTCTGTCGGGAGGGAACGGGATTTGAGACTCAGGGAGAATTATGGAACAGACCAGCTGACGCGGGGGCGTCGGCTGGTCTGGGAGTGGAAACTAGCTGACGAGCTGGATTCCAGTGGGTAGATGCGTGCCTAGGATCTGCCGCATTTCGTCGACCAGGCCGGCCTTGACGTAAATTTTGATACCGGTCGGGCTAGTCTTGATATAGCCGACGTGCGTGTCGATGAAGGGGGAACCATCGAGATCCGACGTGTAGTAGGCGTCGTGACCCAAGTTGGTGATGGTGACGGCGGCATCGGCCTTGTCCTGATAAGAACCGAGCAGCTTGAACCGACTGTACGAGAGCTTCCGCGTGATGATGTCCCAGTCGCTCTGGGAGCGGCGGCGAACTACGAGGACAACCACAACTACAACGGCAATTACAATCAGGGCAGCGATGCTTATGCCGATGCTCGGCGCATTCATCTGGTGCTCCTTAATCGCGTGGGCGAATACAGGATGTTGGAACTTGTTTATTATGTCTATTTTTGGGAAATAAGCAAGCCTATTAGGCTCGGTCCTCAAAATTTCTTACTGGAGGAGAGGTGGCGGATAAGATACGGATAAAATTAGGGCTGGTAGGTGGGGCCGATATACTCGAAGCGTGGTTTAACCGCAATATCTGCCGGGCAGCGGCCTTTGGTGGGGGTGCCATGAGAGCATTTGGTGCGGTCGACGTGAACGAAATCCCACCAGGCGTCGACGGCCGGATCGCTGCTGATGGCGGTACGGGTACTGAGGCGGGGACCGGGGCGAGCATCATCCAGATAAAGACCGATGTAGACAACGGTGTTGCGTGGTTCGTAGTTGGCGTCGTGGCCATAGCCTAGGGTCTGGTAGAGCGGGCCTTTGTAGTGGCGATAGATGCCGGCGGGGAGGTCGGGGAGGTCGGAGGGCTGATCGACTAGACGTGTCATACGAGCATGATAGCAGAAGGACGAGAGTATAGCTCCCGGAGAAGATGGAACGGACCGGCCGGCGCTTTTTTGCGTCAGCCGGTCCGAGGTGATTTAGCGGAGCAGTCGGATGGTGCAGAGTCTGCCTACAAGGTTCTTTAGCTGGGCGACTGTTTCCGGAGTTGTAGCGTGAATGATGATGCCACCGGGTCCGATGGAAATGGTGCCGACGACCTGATTGCTACCCGGCAGACCGAACTCGATTACATCGGTGGCTCGATCGGGCGAGGTAGAGCTGTCGATGTAGTGGAACGGGCCACCGGTCCTGTTGGGTCCGAACAGTCGAGTGGAGATGCGGTCGATGGCATTTTTGATTGTCTCGGGTTTTTCGGAGTGGTGAAGGAGAATCAGTAATACACTGCTTACTACGAGTGCCAGTGCTAGAATGGCAATGACAACCGGTGACGTCATCTAGCTTCTCCTTTGTTGCGATGGAACTAGATAATCCTAATTATAAACTACTTAAGTACAAATAGATAGGTTGACGTGGATTGCTTTGGACTATGAGGTGGCGGGAGCATGGAGAGACCGGCCGGCGCTAGGCGTCAGCCGGTCCGGTATGAGGTTAGAGTAGCGGGACTTCCTCGATTCGGCAGAGAGAGCCGAGGAGGTGGCTGAGCTCGTCAACTACAGTGGGGATGGCGCGGATGAAGATGTCATTGCCGGTGAGATAGAGGTGACAGACTGGCATGTTGGGCCGGCTTGAGATCGCGTCGTGGTCGCCCGAATAGGAATAGCCCTTGCGGCAGACGATGACGACAGTGGTGGTTCGGTCGGGCGACTCCTGGTCTTCCCATTTGACGAACGGACTGTGAGGGCCGAACAGCTTGTGGTTGATAGCCTCCAAGCGACGGCTATAACGGCTACGTCGGCTAGGGCGACGGTAGAGAGGAGCAACTCCCGCCAGCCAGGCGCCGAAGAGTGCTATGGCGAGCAGAGCTGCGAGAACTAGAGCATTCCAAGCGTGTGTACTCATCTAGTGCTCCTTGTTGGATGGATTGAACTAGATTTTAAAACTATAACCTACTGCTGGTTAAATACAATCCGGGGTGAGGGTCGGCCTCGGATCAAATGATGCGGCTTGGCTATAAGGATCGTTGGGGCCGACGGTTGCATTGTGTCCGAGCTGTGTATAGTTGTCGTATGAGCTTGCATGAGTTAAACGAGGAGCAGCGGCGGGCGGCGATGGCTGGTGCGGGACCGGTGATGATTGTGGCCGGGCCGGGGACGGGTAAGACTAAGACGCTGGTGGCTCGGATTGAGTATTTGGTGGGGTCGGGCTGTGTGCGGTTGGGCGAGGTCTTGGCCTTAACGTTTACGAACAAGGCGGCACGAGAGCTGGAAGGGCGGTTAACGGCTGTGGTGGGGCCGGGCGGGCGAGTGGGGACGTTTCATAGTTTGTGCCGTGAGCTGGTGGAGGGGGCTGGTGAATGGAGTTTTGTGACGGAAGGGGAGCGGCTGGCGATCTTGAAGGGGTTGCGGCGGCCGGCTGGCCTTAAGCATTTGTCTACTCGAGAATTGGGATTGGTGGTGTCGCGAGCCAAGAATAGCGTTGAGGCGACTGATGAGGAGGTGGCTGAGGTGGTGGAAGCCTATAATGCGACGCTAGCGGAGCGGGGGCTGCGAGATTTTGACGACTTGTTGGGGGAGGCGTATGAGCTGTTGCGGACGGATGAGCGGGTACGGCAGAGGGTGCGCGAGCGGTGGTCGCAGGTACTGGTGGATGAGTTTCAGGATACGAATGGGATCCAGTATGAGCTGCTGCGTCTGATGTGCGGAGAGGGTGGGGGTTTGTTTGTGATCGGCGACCCGAATCAGTCGATTTATGGGTTTCGGGGAGCGGGCGGGGATGTATTTGGGCGGCTGGAGCGCGATTTTCCGGCGACGGTACGGGTGGCGCTGAGACGCAACTATCGGTCGGCTGCGCCGGTGGTGACGGTGGCGAACCGGATTTTTGGCGGTGAGGCGGGGCTGATGGCTGTAGCGCGGAGGCCGGGACAGGTGCGGGTGATGGAGGTGCTCAATGAGTATCGGGAGGCCGATTGGGTGGTGGGCGAGATTGAGCGGTGTGTGGGTGGTGGGGATTTATTGACGGTGGACGGGACGAGGGAGCAAGAGGACCGGGGACTGGGTGAGTTTGCGGTTTTGTATCGGAGTCGAGCAGCGGGGCTGGCGGTCCAGAGAGCGCTTGAGGTTTCGGGTTTGCCGTATCAGGTAGCGGGCGATGGGTCGCCGTATGATGATTCGACGGTCCAGACGGTGCTAGCGCGATTGGATAGGGCCGGGTCGGGGGCGCCAGCGGTGATGGCGGAGGAGATTATTCGGCAGGAGGGATTTAGATCG
>CAYOOH010000043.1:0-8020 GCA_964405545.1 uncultured Candidatus Saccharimonadales bacterium
GGCTGGTTATTTTTTTAGGTGCCGCTTATTTTTTAGCTGCGGAATTATCCCCCAGGCGGTTGGCTGAAACGGGGGTGCGTTTTTGTTAGGTGGAACGCGGGCATGAGTCCCCAGCCAACCGCCTGGGGGATAATTCCTGCGCTTCTACCCCTCCCTCCTTTTTTGGGCTGAGCGGTAAGGGGGTTTTGGCGGGGGCTTTTGAGAGGTCAATTAGTTTTAGTCGGCGTAGTAGTTGGGATTGTAGCCGCCCCCGTAGGTACGGCCGTTGCCGGCATAAAAATCGGCCACTTTGACGGGTTTGAGGGTGCTGGCGGTAGCGGCAACGTAGAGGGTGCTGCCTTTGCTAAAGACGATGTAGTCGTCGCCGTACCACTGGACAAACTGGTTGACGCCGCCGTCGGTGGTGAGCCGGCGCTCGTTGGCGCCTTGGCTGTCTGTCAGGTAGAGGTCGGATTTGCCATCGCGTTGCTCGATGAAGCAGGTGTATTTGCCGCCGGGTGAGTCGACGTAGCTGCGGTAGCTCAAAATACTGGGGCCGTCGCCGAGATCGGCCAGAACAAAGTTGTCGAGATTGAGGCTTTGCCAGACGTTGGGTTTGGGGAGGTAGGGGTTGTAGTAGGTATTGTATTGAATTTGGAGGGTCTTGAGGTCGGAACGGCTGATTTGGTTGGCCGGGTTAGGGCCGAGCTGGTGGCTGGTGTTTTTGGCGACGTTGACGGCATAGAGGCCATGGTGATCGTCGTCGCCGTTGATGGAGTAGATAAGAGTGTTGCCGTAGATGGCGTTGACGTATAGGCTGCCGTAGGTGCCGGGCTTGAAGGTGATGGAGGTGAGGTCGGTGGTTTTGCTCGTGGCGACGTTGTAGGTCTTGATGGTGGCGGTGTTGGTGCTGTAGCGCAGGTAGACAAGGGTGTCGTCGGTCCAGGCTCGGTAGTTGTAGAAACTTATCTCGGAATCAACTTTCCTAAGCTGACGATTGTCGGCATTAAAGATAAATAGATCACCGGAGCCGTCGCTATGCTGACCGTCGCGGGATGAGACGAGGGCCAGGAGGTTGGGGTGCTTGATGCTGGACAGAAGGCCGGTGTCGGTGGTTTCTTTACCGGTGCCAGCCAGGACAAGTTGGTCACTGGAGCCATCGAGGTTGGCTTGGTGAAGATCAATACGACCGGTGCGATTGGACAGGAAGTAGACTTTGCCGGCGGGGAGGAGTTGGGCGGTAGTGGTCTTGGCATTGACCGACACTAGAATGTCGGCGGTGCGGTCGTTGTAGCCGTCTTTTTTGAATCGGAGGGTTTGGCGGGTGTGGTCGAGGGCGGGCGGCAGGCTGAGCTCGGCCCGGCCCGTGGCGTCGGTCAGGATACTGCTGTCCCCTACTGCCACGGATACGCCGGCGACGGCCGCAGCGGTGAGAGAGTTAGTGACTTGGACTACGACTTTGATGCCGTTGGGCTTGAGGGTGAGAGTGGGATGATAGTGGCTGAGGAAGGGGACGAGGTCGGTGCGGCTGAGCGAATCGTAGCCGTCCTTGGTGACGCGGAGAGTGGTATGGCCGGGGTGGACGTGAGGGAGACGAGCGATGCCTTGTGTGTTGGTGAAGGCGGTTTGGCCGGCTAGTTCGATTTTGACTTTGCCAAGGGGTTGATGGGTGGTGGCGTCAGTGATGGTAACTTGGGCCGGGGGTCGCCAGAGAAGGCCCAAGACCGGATAACGCAGCTGGGTGGCCGCGGTGGTGGCGCTGGCGACTACGACCACGGCGATCGCAGAGGCCAGAGCGAGGCGGACGGGTTTGGCCCGGAGCCAGTGGTAGAAACGGGCGAGGGGGTTAGCCACCGCCTCCGGTGCATGATGGACCGGATGAGGGGTGGGGCTGGGCTCGGCTGAGTCTGGTTGATGGGTGCGGGGGTCGGCCTGGGATGAGTGGGGCTGGGGGTCGGTCACGGCGATTCCTTTTATAATGGCTTGGCAAAAAGCTTGTGGTTTTTATTATATAGGCTGGCCGGGTGGTCAGCCAGATGTGGCATAATAGGGCCATGACCCACTCCCCTTCTGTTAAGACCCCTCTTATTTCGGTAATTGTACCGGCCTATAAGACCCGGGCGACGATTGGCGAGACGCTGGATTCGGTGCTGGCGCAGACGTTTGAGGATTATGAGATTGTAGTGGTAGACGACGGGTCACCGGATGATGTGGTGGAATTTGTGGCCGGGCAGTACCCGATGGTGCGGTTGGTGCGGCAGGAGAACCGCGGGCTGGCCGGGGCGCGAAACGCGGGGATCCGGGAAGCGCGGGGGGAATGGGTGGCTTTTTTGGACTCGGATGATGTGTGGCTGCCGGATAAGCTGGAGCGACAGGTAGAGTTGTTGCGGCCGGGGACGGATGTGGTGTACTCGGATTGTTGGTTTTGGCGGGATGGCGAGCGTACGGAGCGGTGGAGCAGGCAGCATGGTGCGGCCGAGGGCCAGATTGGCCACGATCTAGTGACGCGGCGGGTGATGTTGCCGGTTTTGACGGTGGTAGTGCGACGGAGCGTGGTGCTGGCGGCGGGCGGTTTTGACGAGAGTTTGCGGGAGGTGGAGGACTATGATTTGTGGCTGAGGCTGGCAATGGCCGGGGCGCGGTTTGGATATGTGGCCGAGCCGACAGCCTTGTACCGATTGAGTGCCGGGCAGATGTCGAGTAACGCCCTGAGGATGGCGCAGACTCAATTGCGGGTATATCAAAAGCTGGCAACGAGCTTGGGGCCGGGATCGCCGTATGCGGCCGAGGTCCGGGCTGAGGTTAAGCGGTTTCGATTGGAAGTGCTGCATCAGCGGCGGCGAGGGGCGGCGGCGAGGGGGGCGCGGCTGGTAACTGCGGCCTTGACGCTTAGGATGGCGGCGGTGGCGCCGGAGCGGACGCTACGGGTGTTGGCGGCAAGTTTGTTAGCATTGATCCGACCGGGGAAGTATCAGTAGCCGGGCTGCGACCGGGAATGAATGAGCGCAGATCGCGCCCAAGCAAGCGACGCAAGCCCAGTGGTTGGTCGCTCCCAAGCTTGGTGCCGATGATTTTGGCCAGGCGGATGGACGGCTCGTCGATGAGTTTGGCAAATAGCCAGGCGGCGATAAAGGTGAGCAGGAGGGAAGGGATGAGGGTAAGGATAAAGCTTTGGTTGTAGGAATGGGAAAGGATGAGGTGGCCGAACAAGTACGAGGCGTAGCTGCCGATGACAATAAAGTGGATGAGGTAGAGGGAGAATGACAGGCGGCCCAGGAATTGAACCGGGCGGATTTCGAGGAGACGCTTGAGGCTGGCCAAGCTAAGGGCGGCAATTATGAGCAAGGCGGCGCCGATGGTGTGGGCGAGAATGCTGAGGCTGACGGGGGTGAAGTTTTGAAGGCTGAATTGATTGTAGAAGGTGGTTTGGTGCGTGGAAGTGGTCCAGTTGAGTAGGAATAGGCCCAGGGGTAGGAACGGCCACGATAGCCAGCGCAGAACCGGCTTGAAGCGGTCTTGGTTGTACCAGAGATCGCAGATGATGATACCGAGGATAAAGCCAAGAAAGTATGATTGCTGAAAATAGTAGCAAAGGCCGACATAAAACAGCCAACGATGGCGCAGGCTGCCAAAGAGGGCCAGGGTCATAAAGAGCAAAAACGAGCCGAGAAATTCGTAGTAGAGGGTCCAGAGAGGCGGATTGGGGCCAACTGGATCGCTCTGGGTGAAGATGCCAAAGAGCCCGAGATTGAGTATGTCGCTAAGGTGCATAGGCCAGCGCCAGATGATGGTTAGAAGACCGGAGCCGGTGGTTTGGTCGATAGCATGATTAAAGAAACCGCCGTACTTGAGCAATAGGTAGACAATAAGAAGCGAAGCCAGCGCCGGGAACATGAGGCGAAAGTAGCGGCGAACAGCGCTGCTGATGACGACGGCGATGGAACGGGTTTGGAAGAATTTGGAGCTGAGGACGAAGCCGCTTAAGACAAAGAACAGGCAGACGGCGGCGTTGCCGGCAATGAGGAGATTTAAGGGTGAGTTGGCGATGGAGCCGTCGAATCGGCTGTGGAATTTATAGCCCATATCGGTGATGACGGGGTAGAACGATGCCACATAGTGGGCAAAGACAACCACCAGGGCAGCCAGCCCGCGCAAGCCATCGAGATTGCGAAATTTGTGGGGGGTCATAGTACTCATAATATCTTATAATCGTAGCCAATGGCTGGCGCGAAACGCGACATTACTATGGACGCACTAAAAGGGGTAGCTATAGTGCTGGTGGTCCTGGGCCATGCAGTGCAGTTCTCGTATGTTTATTTTGATGCCAATCCCCTCTTTCGGCTGATTTATGCCTTTCATATGCCTTTGTTTATGTTTATTAGCGGCTATATTGCCTTTTATGGTCGGGACAATTGGTCGTGGGGACAATTACGCAAAAAGGTTTTGCTCCTGGTGCTGCCGTTTGCGGCCTGGTATGCGGTGAGCTATGTGGCGACCGGGGCTTACCTTACTACGGGGCTTAAGTCGTACTTTGGGTTGGTGGTGTTGTCGCCGGATCGGGGACTGTGGTTCTTGTGGGTGTTGTTTTTGAATTTTGTCGGTCTGGCGCTAGCACTGCGACTGGAGCGATGGCTGAGGTGGGCGGCGATTCCGGCGGTATGGCTGGGACTTTTGCTGGTGCCGGGAGATGCTTTTGGTTTGAGTTTGGCCAGATGGTATTTTGGGTTTTTTGGGCTGGGCTTTTTGGTTCATCGCCATGCGGATATGTGGTGGAGGTATCGAAGGTGGCTGGGGCTGGTGGGCGTGGTGGGATTTGGGCTGTTGGTGCCGTTTTGGTGGCGGACTATAAACCCAGAGTTTGCGCCGGCGCTGGCGGCTTGGCTCAACCCGATTCATTTGCACCAACTGGATTTGTTGATTTTGGAGCTATACCGGTATGCGGTGCCGATACTGGGGATTATGGCAAGCTGGGCGGTGGTGAGCCTGATGCCGCGATTGACACCGATGTTTTATCGAGCTCTTTGCTGGCTGGGCCTGTATACGATGGATATTTATGTGACGCACCAGTATTTTGTGAGGTTTGGTATGGGGACCGGAGTAGTACACATTGTGACGGGAGCGATGGTGGGGCTAGGGGTGTCACTGTTGATTTCGTTTGGAATTTTGCGCCGGAACGAGGTGCTAGCGCATATTTTCTTGGGTAAACCGTACCCTGGACGGAACCGGGCGGAGGCGGAGGCGGGGGCATTGGAGGCGGGGCCGGACGGGGCTGGAGCGTCAAAAACTAGTTTAGGTATTTCCTGATCTCGGCTTTGGGGTAACCAATTTCTTCAAGGAAATCCATGATGCTTTCGGTGGTGCCGCTTTTGATCTCGTCGTGGCGCGGAACCGTAGTCCATTGACCGGTTTTGGCATCAGTGGCTTTAGTGTGCTTGGCGCACTCTTCGAGCCTAAAATTGAGCTTTTTGAGGAGCTTGAGGATTTTGGTTCGTTTGGTAGTTTTGTAGAATTCGCCCATTCGCTACGCTTTGACGAGCTTGACGCCTGTTTCTAGATACTTGGGTGGAATTTTGAGGGCGGCACGAACTTCTTCGGGGGGGTAGTAACTTTTTGAATAGAGACGGTAAGCTTCGGGGATATCGAAGGCGGTGAGAACGGCGTCGTTGACCATTTCGAATAGTTCGGGTCCGGTATCGCCTTGAGTGACAACATTTCCGCCTAGACCAAGGACGCGCGCAGAATAACCACCCTCTGGTTCTTCTGCCACGGTTACGTGAACTGAGTCGGGGAGTTTATACTGAAGCGCATACAGGATGTCGCGGTCGGGGGCCTTGTCCTGGAATAGGCGCGAAAAAATGCCGGTCACACGCTCTCCTTTAATATGGTTGATTATTGTAGCAGATTTTGACTGGATTGGCCACGGCTTTGATTTTAAGTATAGCCTTAATAAGCAGCTTAGTACACGACCACGGCCTGGTTGCTGGCCGGGAGGGCGACGTTGAGGGTAGCCAGGACTTGAGCGGTGGTCCAGTAGGAGCTGCCGCCAGTGTAGGGGTCGTTGACGTAGAAGCCGATTGGATTGTCGGCCGAACCCACAACGCCGTAGGCGACGCGGGCATGCTCGGAGGTGGTGGTGGCAACGGTGCCGCCGCCGGGCAAGTTCCATGAGTCGGGCCGGGCAGGGGTGATGTGGCCCCAGAACTCGACCGGATTGCCGGCGTAGATGTTGGAGGCGATGAATTGGGCCGAGACGCCAAACTGGGAGCTGGCGCTGCGGCCATAGCTGCGGGCGGCGGCGGCGATGGGGCCAGAGTGGACACCAAAGCCGACGCCGTAAATAGCCTGGTCTACAAAGCCGACATAGGTGGCGTTGGGGTCGTCCCAGGTATTGGTGGACTTATCTTTGACCCGAGGATTGTAGCCGATGCGCATGAGAATATCGTAGTCGGAGACGGAGATACCGCGAAAAGCCAGCAACATGCGCAAGCTAGACAGTTCGCAACTCATGGGGTATTGCTGGTGGTAGGCGGGGACGCTGAGTTTGGTGGTTTGATATTCGGTGGTGAAGGAGGTGGTGAAGGTTCGGGCGCTGGGCTGACCCCAGACGGGTGTAACGCCTGAGGCAATGGAGGCGGTGTAGGTGGTTTGGTAGGCGAGTTTGGGGGTGGGGGTAAAGACGAGGGTATTGCCCGACCAGGTGGACTTGCCGTCGATGGCGGGCGTGAGGCTAAAGTGGGACCCAGCCGAGGCGTGGTCAACGGGCTGGTCGAACGTGACCCGAATAGCGTTACCCACCGAGGTATTAGCGCCGCCGGGACTAAGCGTGGCGGTAACGGGACCGTTGGTGGTGAATTGAAAGTTTTGGTCTGCCTCGAGTACGCCGCCAGCCCTGGAACGCAGACCGCTCTTGATGACGTACCGATAGGTGCTGGCGGGAGCGAGGGCGGTGGGGGCGGGGGTAAAGCGGTAGGTGTGGTCGTCGGTCCACGAGCCGCTGCCGTCGAGGCCAAAGTGGAAGTAGCTGGTGTCGGGCTGCATGGGCTGGTCAAAGACGATGGTGATGGTCTGACCGGGACTGAGGTGGTCGGTTGGACCGGCCGAGATCAGAGTAGGGTGACTGACGGTGGTAAAGGCGATTTGGGCCAGGTGCTGCTGGGCTGGGTTGGCAGCGAAACGGTCATCGAGGGTAAAGGTGTAGGCTTGGCTTTGTTTGAGGCTGGTGGCGGGCTCCCAGGTAAAGGTGGTGTCGGCGACGGCGGAGATGAGCTTAAGCGGAACGGCAGGCGCCAGGCTCGGCTGGAGGTCGAGGGTATGGCGGACTGGGCCAGCAAAGGTGACGGTGAAGCGAGTTTTGATGGGCAGGGTGGCGTCGCCCGCGGGAGTAATGGACTTAATGGTGGGTGCGACGGCGGCCCGAAAGGCCTGGGTGAGATCGGGGAGAGGCAAACCAGTGACGGGACGCTGCATGCTATAGAGGCGGAGGTGGTAGGTTTGGCCAGCGCGAAAGTGGCTAGCCGGCGTAAAGGTGGTAGAGGCGACCCCGAACAAACCTTTGGTTTGGGTCCAATGGCCGGCGACGGCGGGTTCGATTTTGGCCTCGAACCCAGCGGCGACTTCTTGGTTGAAGGTGATGTGGAGCGGGCCGGTGCCGGAGGTGGCTTGCTGGTCGGACAGTTTGGCGGTAACGGGCAGTTGGGTGCGCAAAAGGACGTAGCCTACGGTTACGATGGCTAGGCTAAGAATGAGGCCAATGGCGGCGCGCTTGGGCGCAATTTTGAACTTTGGTATCCTGGTCAAAAGCGGCTGCCCTCGTCTGCTGGTATTACTATAGCATTGTGGGAGCAGGGCGGTTACGACTACGGAAAACCGGAGTCTTGAAAACCTCCCACTCACTTCCCTCTCGAACATAAGCCCCGTTTGTCTTAGCGGAAACTCGCTTATGCTCAAAACAGTCCTCGACTGCAGGTGGCTTATGTTAGTCGGGAGGGGAGGGGGTTTTCAAGACTGAGGTCGGAAATGTTTGACCGGAAGGTTTTTTTGT
>CAYOOH010000044.1:0-7942 GCA_964405545.1 uncultured Candidatus Saccharimonadales bacterium
CCATGGGACAGGCGTAGCGGATGGAGTTAGAACTTATGTTATATCTAGAAACGAGAAACCCCGTACCCTCCTGGAGGATACGGGGCCTTTGAAACTTCGAGCCGATGGCGGTCAGAGACGAAACCACGCATCGCTTTCTCGGGGGCCTACGGGCTACAAGTTTTTCATCTTCGCAGCCAATATGCTTACGTTTTCGCGCCAATACCGTAGCCGTTTCTCAACCACCAACTTGCGATCTCTTCGAACTCGAAAAGGATGGTTGCGCGTCAGCCAGTTCATGGCTTCATTGTAACTCTCAAACCACGTATCGCGCCCTTGCTGCACTTCCTCCAAAGAAGGGAGCACCTCATCAGTAATACTAGCAAGCAATCGTTCCTCGTGACTGATAAAACGAGGCGGATGCATCGCCAGCACCACCGCTACAGCCAAGACAATCTGATAGGATCCCCCAGACACTGGCGAATGTCTCACAGTTACCTGACCCGTCGACAAACGCTCGTAGACTATTCTCTCTTCTAGGCTAAGGTTCGCCAATACCGAGTCCATACAAACTCCCCCTCTAGCGGCGCACGACTCTCACGCCCACCCGGCTCATTACAGACACAAGCTCCTCTACCGAGAGGTCGGCATGCTCAGGAGCAATAGCGTTGAAGCTAAGCAATTCATGTGAGCGCTCCGGCTCACAACCGGACAAAGGCGATATCCTCTCCCGAAGAACTCCGCAGTCCCAGATCGATCGTTCCACCACGTACTGAGCCACATGCGACGCGGCCAGACGTACGATCAAGTCCGCATCCTGAGGGCTGGTTGTCGGCTCGATGGTCACCCTCTCCACCTGAGCCAGACGGTCCAGAGTGATGACTCCAATCAAAGAATCACCCTTCATCAGGTCGACACGATTATCTTGAATACGTACAAACAAGCCCATGCTCGTCTCCTCGCAAGGACAAGGCCCAAAAAAATGACCGCCAGGATTGACGGCCATTAGATTATAAAACAAATTAAAATAATTGCAATGGCGGCCGTGACGGACGAAGTTAGAACTTTCTTTATGGCTCATAGACTCGAAGAAGCCCCCTCCTGGGCATCTTCGTCCTAATGTTGACGAATGATGCCCCGAGGGGGCTGATGTTGCTACCGAACACCGATATCGGCCAGGTTGACCGCGATCGGTTCCGGCATACAGTCTTCAGTCATGCCGCAACGGACGAGTTCGCCCCAGGTGTGCTGAAGAGCAGTACGGACGACCTGCTCCTTCCGTTCCTTATGGTCCGGACCGTAGGTGAACGGAGTCATCACGATCGCGAAGTAGTCCGGACCGCAAGCGGAGGATGTTAGAACTTTCTTCCTTCAGAACAACACCTTAACAGCATTAAGTACCGCCAAATAAAATCCATTCGCTTTTCGTCCTTTTGGACTCATCAGCATGAGCTGCACTCATGGAAGCGGGGATGACAAGCAGACAGGTCACATTCACAAGAGGCCAGACGACGGCCACTCATGTAGCCTGCCGCTTGCCATCCCCGCACAGCTCAGATCACTCCTCGCTGTACTCGAACGTCACGTTCAGCTCGCCCTGTCCGACGAACGGGAAGAACTTTTCGCCCGCCACCGCGTCCGTGAAGACCTTACGCAGGTGAGCCTCGACGGCCTCGCGGTTGGTGACACGGGTGTCGAAGGTGATGGATGCCGTACGCAACCGAAGCTGGTAGTTCACCACACCGTCAAACCTGGTCATCAGTTGGGCCAGCAGCTGCACGCTCGCTCGGAACGTCTTGTCGTCCCACTCTTCGGCCTTGTCGGACACCGGGTAATCGACCACGCTGGTCCCGAATTCGATGTACAACCGGCCCCGATACTGCGGCTCCGGACGGTTCATCGCCGCGGCAGGCGTCTTGTCGCCCCGGAGGGGGAAGAGTCCGGCCTCGTCGGCCGCCCAGCGAACTGCCCCTAGCACGAAAGCCTCAACCGCAGCCTCATCGGTCACGTTGTCGAGGAACTCGACTTCGACACCGTAACGAGCAATGAAGCAGCCCGTCACGCCGTCGTGCTGCATGATCCGGCCGCGGAGCGGCAGAACCTGCAGGCGGTGGGCGTCCTCGTCGAACTTGCCGTCCGTCAGGGAAACGCCCGTGATCGCCGTGTTGAAACTGAATCGACGCTTGATCTTGCTCATCTCTGAGCCTTTCTCGATACCCACTCAGCGTGATGCTCCGACAGGTCGGTGTACGCCCCTTATGAACGCACAAAGTGAGATGCCAACCCGTGAATAAACGAGCTCGCACCTCACTTTGTACTGTCTACTTGTCAAATAATCCTGGAGAAATCCCAGAATTACACGACAATATCATATTAAGTTAAATAAGTCAATCCTGGCGGGCTCGACCGGATTCGAACCGGCGATCTCCTCCGTGACAGGGAGGCATGTTAGGCCTCTACACCACGAGCCCGTGGGTATAAACAACAAACTAACCGCCATATACTATCAGGTCCGAGTCTCCCTGACAATAAGGACGCAGTCGTTTTTTACCCCGCCAGCCAACACACGACCTAGGATTAGCCCTATGCCCGCTCCAAGTGACTGCGACCCCACTTGAGCACCTTAGTCATCCAAATCAACTCCCCATACGTCGCCGCCACTCGCCGCCGATAAGCCGGATCCACCAACCGACCCTCATCATCAAACAAATCCTGAACCCGAGGAAAGTGGACATCAGTAAAAGTTGCCACCATCCCCATCTCCCGCACCGTTTGGTTCAGGGCTTCAATCGCCCGCACACCGCCCCAGACGCTATTCGATACTCCGGCAAACGCGACTGGTTTATGAATATAATTCTCAAGCTCCGAATCCAATAACCGCTTGAGCGACCCCGGAAAACTGTGGTTATACTCCGGCGTAACGATAAAAAAACCGTCGGCCCGCTCCGTAATAGCCGTGTACTTAGCGTTCTTGCCTTCCGGATCGTTGCCGTCGCCCTCAAAAGCAAACTCGGTCGGATCAACAAACACGATCTCAAGCCCGGGCTGCTCCCTTCCGATCTCCACCACCAACCGAGCAGCATGAATCGACTCCCGGCGCACTCGCGTCGTACCCTCGATCACTACAATCGTCAGGCGTTCCATCAGCTAGACACTAGACCTTTAGGTACGTATGCACTTTAGCCTTCTTCAGCTCACCTTGGAAATACTCATCAAAATCAACCGTCTTGATCAAAATATGCAGACCACGGATGGAGCCATCATCCTTCTTCTCCACCACCTTGATGATCTCGTACCCATACTGCGTCTTAACCACATCGGACACCTGACCCGGCTGCAACGCCTCAGCCGCCGCCTGCAAGTTATCCGGTAGCTGACCCTTGGTAAAGAAGCCCAAATCACCACCGCTCGAGGCATCCGAAGACTGCGAGTACTGCTTAGCCAAAGCCGCAAAATCGCCGTTGTCCTTAATCTTCTTCAGCACATCCTGAGCCTTGGCCTTAGCAGTTGCGTCTACTGCCGGATCAGACGTCACCTTCTCCTGCAAGTCCTTCGCCAACAACTGCTTGCGCACCACCTTCCGCAGGTCGGTCAAATTCCAGCCATAAATCTGGTTCAGCGTCTTAAGGAGCGTATCCTTGCCGCCATAACGGGTATACAGCTGGTTAACGAGATCATTCACTTCTTTGTCCTTAACCCGTACCTTCTTGGCAGCCGCCAACTGAACCACCAAGGCATCACTCTCCAGCTTGTCCATCGAGTGCTGCTTAATCTGAGTCACCAACTTCTTGCCGTCAGCCGAGGCAAAATCCACGGCCGGCTGATTGTTCAACTTCGCGTTGTTCTGATAAGCCCGCTTATTAGCATCCACTTCGAACAAAAAATCCTTGTACGTCACAAACCGCCCATTAACCTGCTGAATTGGATACGGCACCACCGACGCCACCGCCTTCACAATCGAGTTCTCGCTCTTATATCCGTAGATCAGCACACCAAAAGCCACAACCACCACCACAACCAACACCACCAGCACAAGCCCCACCCGAATGGCGGTCCGCTTCAAATTGCGATCTGCCGTCACCTTAGCCAGCATCGTCGAAGCCGTCGCCAGCTTGGGCTTAATCATCGTCTCGGTCGCAGCCTGCTCAGCCGCCGGCTTGTCAACCGCTTGAACCTGCTTAACCGTCGCTGTCTTTGCCTCTGCGGCCGCCTCGACAGGCTCTACTTTTGCGACCCGAACCTTCGGCTCCTTCGAACCCATATCCGCTTGCTCATCCTTCTTGGGGGCATCATCACGCTTTGGCAACACAAACTCCTCTTGATACGAAACTTATTTGTATCCTAACCTAGTCCCCGTCCGCTGTCGACCCAGTTCTGCCCCCGCCCGCCGCTAGCACCGCCTGCATCAGCTGGCCATGAACCTGAGCCGGCCCGTGGATTGTCTTCATCTCCAAATCCCCCACATACGTCCGGGCGGTAATATCGCCATACCCAAACAGCACCGCCTGGAATCCCCCAATCCGGTAATTCAAGTTCGTAATCCCCTCCAGCTGCCATTCATCAACCTGGCGATTAAATAAACCCCGTTGCGCAATCGCCAAAATGCGCCGGGTCGTCACAATATAAACCGTATAATACCAACCAATCCACCGGTAAAACCAAATCCCCAACACCACCACCCCAATCGCCACCGCCACCTTCACAAACCCAGCCGCCACACCCGGCTGCTCATATACCTGCGGAAAATCCAGCGGCAATATCCCCACCACGAGCAGCCCCAACCCCACAAACAACGCCTTGCGCATCACCAGCGGGTGCTGTCGGAACAGCATTACCACCTCTTCGCCCGGCTGCTGGCCAGGAAACTGCTCAGCCGCCGCTTTACCCTCCTGATGCGCGCTACCCATAGCTAAATTGTAGCATGCTATAATCTAAAACCAGCCCGCTCCATGCGGGATCACCCCACCTGCCCCGGTAGCTCAGTGGATAGAGCGCCTCCGTCCTAAGGAGGGCGTCGTAGGTTCGATTCCTACCCGGGGTACCAAATGCACGTCTATTGACAGAATGCTTCACGATCTGTTTTATATATAATTGTCAATCCCGCATCAATCCGTGGAGGCGCAATGCCTGATTGGCTCAAGGTGACACTGGCCATCCTGGCCGGACCCGTCACCATGTTCGTTTTTGAAATCCTGCTCCAAGTCCAGTGGCTCGGTCGGCCCAACTGGCCCATTGGCCGGATGTGGACCAACCTCATCCTGGTGTCGATTGCTGCCCTCCTGGTAGCTATCCTAGGTATTCTCATTATCATGATCACAGAAAGTGTCATCCTGGCCTTCATCCTGATCGTGCTATACGCAACAACCTCCTGGGAAATCTTCGCAGCCGTCTTCAACAACCCGGCCATCGACTGGCCCAACCCAGTTCGCGCTACCTATATGGTAGTTTTAGAACTTATGGTCATTGCATATGGTATCTCGTTTGGTGACTGGTTCAGCAAGAAACTATAGGTGCCAAACGGCACCAAAGTAGGTCAGAGGTCTAGCCATTACCACAAAGCCCGCAACGGTCAGCTGTTGCGGGCTCTGCTATTGGTAACTAATCTAATACGTCTTCGTATACATAACGTCTTCGGCCACTCGCTTGTAGCTATGAATCTCCTCGGGTCCAAACCACAGACCAATCTCATTGGCTGCTTCTTCTGGATTCTCACTAGCATGAAACAAATTATGCAAGGCCCGGCCCTGAACATTAGCAATCGCCGGCGTGTCGACCGAGAAATCACCCCGGATCGTCCCCACTGCCGCCTTAGCCGGTAAGGTATGACCAGCCAGCTTGCGCACCATTTCAATCGCCTGCAAACCTTCAATCACCATGCACAATCCCGGTCCGCTCGTCATATAACCAATTAAGCTGTCGGCCACGCTCCGGCCCACCACGCTCCGGTCTTTTGAGCCCAAATGCTCCTCGGCATCCAGACCCAATTCCTCAAACGTACTCAGGCCCTTGTCGCCCAGCCGGTCCACCCATGCCTGATCACTCATCGGATAGTGAGCAATAATTTGCTCCCGGGTCGGATAGACCATCTTCATGGCCACCACCTTTAGGCCAGCCTTCTCCAGGCGCAGGACAATCTCCCCCACCAGACCCCGCATCACGCCATCCGGCTTAATCATACAAAACGTCCGCTGGTCGCGGATTCCCTTAATAATCGGATGGTCAATAGTACTCAAGTTAACGTTACTCCTTATTATTTTAAACGTTCTTTAAAATGCTCAGCGGCAGCTTTCGGCTCAGGCGCAATAATCGCAAACCGCAGCCCCTTCGGCGCAAGCATCGCACTCGCCACCCGCAACACATCTCCAACCGTCACCGCCTCGATCTGCTCAATCATTTCATCAATCGACTTCAGCCGGCCCAGCAACGCCACCTGCAGTCCCATTCGGTCCGCAATCGAAGCATTGTTCTCCAAGCTCATCTCCAGGCCCGCCCGCAGTTGCTGCTTGACCTTAGCCAACTCCGTCCCTCCCACCGCTTCAGTCCGAATCACAGTTAGCTCGTGTAATACCGAGTCAATCGCTTGTTCAATCTTATCCAGATTCACCCCAGCATACGCCTCAAACAAACCAGTGTCTACGTAAGAATTAACTTCGGCAAACACCGTATACGCCAAACCCTGCCGCTCGCGCACATTCGTAAACAACCGCGAGCTCATGCCCCGACCCAGAATCGCCGCCACCACCCGAGCAGCCGCCTCATCGGCGTCATCGTAAGCATAACCCCGGGCTGCAATCATAAAATGCGCCTGAGCCGTTTCCTTGGGATACGTTACCGCCAGCTCCTTGGCCAGTCCCTGTTTTACCGGCTCAAAATCCGGCCGCGCAGCTTTCTCCATAGCTCCCAAGGCCCCTTTCACCTGACGCACCAAAGCCTCATGCTCCACCGCCCCAGCCGCCGCCACCACCAAATGATTTGGCCGGTAATGCAGCCGCTGGTAAGCAACAATAGCCTCTCGCGAAATTGCCTTAATCACCGCCTCGGAACCAATAATATCGTAACCGAGCGCATTGTCCGGAAACAAAAGCTGCGGCACCAACGTCCCAATCAGCCGAGCCGGATCATCCCGAAACACATTCATCTCCTCAACAATCACCCCTCGCTCACGGTCCACCTCAGCCGCATCCAGCACCGGATCCTTGACCATATCGCACAAAATATCCACCGCCAGCTGACCATGAGCCGCCGGTACCTTTATATAAAAACTGGTCACATCCTCGCTTGTGTAGGCGTTATTATAGCCGCCCACCGCATCCACCGCCTCGGCAATCGCCTGAGCCGTCGGATATTTTTTGGAGCCTTTAAACAACAAATGCTCAAGAAAATGCGACACACCGCCATTCTTGGCATAATCCTCAAACCGCGATCCCGTTGCCGCTACCACATTCACGGTCATACTCCGAGCCTCGGCTACCTCGGCGCTCACAATCCGCAAGCCGTTATCCAACGTCGTTTGTTTAATCTTCACCATGTCTCCTTCGTCGCCGAATATACCAGAACACAAGCACCACCAATAGCCCGAACACCACCAAGCTGGTACCGCGCAAGCTTTCGTCAATCAAGGCCAAATGATCACTCAGGATCGATCCCAGATAGACCAAACCACCGACCCACACCAGCTTAGCAGCAAACGCCGCCCCCACAAAGCGTAAGTAATTCATCTCCGCAATCCCCGCCACATAGCCCATTAGCCCCTGCAACCCCGGCACCAGCGACCCCACTAACACCAGCCAAACCCCATACCGCTCAAACATTCCATGCGCCCACCGCAGCTCACGATGCGAGATCAGCACATACTTACCATACCGCTCAATCATCGGCACCCCTCCTCGCCGGCCAATCACGTAAGCCACCGACAACCCTGTCAGCTGAGCCACCACCGCCACCACCATCAGAGCCACCCCGT